>JBFFCW010000082.1:0-11486 GCA_041559695.1 Desulfobacterales bacterium | reverse complement strand
ATTGCAATGATTCCGGGCTTTATCGGCAAGTCCGGATTCAGCACGATTCGGGCAGTTCGGAGCCCGCTGGCGATCAAATCATAGGCGAGGATGACCGCATATTGGGCCAGTGCAACCATAGCCATTGGAAAGCGGTGCCATTGCATCGGACGCGGGCGGGGACGAATCAGTAAAACGATCCCTATAGAAATCATTAGCCCCAAAGCGATATTGCGCCACTCAAAATTCGATGTACCTGCCAGATAAATAATGCATACAATCAGAACAACTAAAATGCGATGGGTCATCTTTATCTCCTTAGGACAGCCTGAATATAGCCGGCTGGATTATCCAGCCATTGACCGGTATCCCGTGCCAGATTAACGAGCAGGTTTCCCCAAAGGCCCAATACCATCACCATACCAATCAAAAAAATGGGTGCGAAGAGGTGATCCCCGCCTGGCTTGACCTTGCTGCCTGCCGGCGGATTATGCCACCAGATGCGCTGAAAAGCGCGCATGGAGTAAAAAATAGTCAACAAGCCTGCCAGACCGACAAGCAACACTGTTCCTGCCTGCCCGGCATCAATGCCGCTGCGAAAAAGCAATAGCTTACTGATAAACCCGTTTGTCGGTGGAATTCCAGCCAGTGCCAGACTGCCGATAAAAAACAATATGCCTGACAGTGGCAGTGCTTTGCCAATGCCGGTGACGACCTCAAAGGAAGCTGACTTGACCGAGGCCCGGCTGGCGAGGTAGCCAGCCAGCATGAGCATGGCTGATTTAATAAAACTATGGTTAAAGGTAAATACGATTGCCGCTGCAACGGCCAGTGGTGTACCCCATCCGATACCGATCAGGATGAATCCAATTTGAGATAAGGTGGAATAAGCAAGCATGCGTTTGGCATTGTGCGTACCAATAGCCGAAAAGCTTCCAAATGCAACCCCGATGACACCCAGAACGACCAGAAATCCGCGAATCATCGGTGCATGGCCGACAAACAGCAGCGTCGTCATACGCAGGAAACCGTAGATGCCCAGTTTAACGACAACAGAGGACAACATTGCGCTGACGGCTGTCGGTGCTGCCGCATGAAAGTCGGGCTGCCAGAAATGGAATGGAAATACGGCGCTTTTGACCATAAAAGTGGCCATCAGAAAGGTTATGCCGGCCAGCAACAGCGGTCGATTATCCTCTCTTGCAATTCGCTCGGCCAGCTCCGCTATATTCAGACTGCCGTATGCGGCATACAGACAACCGATACCAATCAGCATGAAAAAAGAGGCGAATAAGCTGATATAATAATATTTATAGGCAGCTTCGGTGCCGTGCCTGTCATCAGAGACGGCGGTAAGGACGGTGCCTGAAATTACGATTAATTCGGCGAAGACATACATGTTGAACAAATCACCGGTTAGAAAAGTGCCGGTCAGACCGGTAGCCAAAATAAGAAACAGTGGGTAAAACATCGGATAACGCACCACAGAATCTTTGCTGCCCATCGCGTACACAATCCCCGCTGCGAAGACGAATTGGCTCATGACCACAAAAAGAACCGATAGTGGGTCTCCAACCAATGAAATCCCGAATGGTGCTGTCCAGCCGCCAACCTGTGACACGATTGGCTGCCCGCTGCGCCACACCTTTGTCAGCAGCCAAATGCTGACTATCAGCGAAACTAGAATGGTCGCCAACGACCACCCGGCTTGCAGTCGATACGTTCGCCGCATCAGCAACGCAATCATCGCGCCGATCAGGGGTATCAAAACGGGGGTTAGTATCATGTGTTCTGTCAACATCTTTAATGCCGGAGCTTTACGCTTGCTTTAATTTTTCAATCCGTTTACTTGATCCATATCACGTGTTTTGTAACGGGTTGAAATGATGTTAATCATGGCCAGGACAAACGCGGTTCCACCCATGCTGATGACAATCGCCGTTAATATCAACGCCTGGGGCAGTGCATCACTTTGTACGCTGCCCGTTTCACTGACATAGGCCGGCTCAATGCCGTTATAGGCGCCACTGCTGAGCAAAAACAGGTTGATGGCACTTGCCAGCAGAACCAGGCCAATCGCTGATCGAAGTATATTGCGGCGCAAGGTTTGAAAGATGTCGATTGCAAACAACAACCCGACCGCAAAGGCAGTTATAATTTCCATTTATCAATCTCTTCCATAAATAATGTTTTCATCTAAAATCTTTTGACGACTTTATGAAGAACACCAATTGAACGGTAATCCCATATTTTTCGGGCCTCTAATCTTTTACCGATGCCGACTGAATTGGGCGCTTTTCGCTTGGGCGTCCAAGTGTGTTGATCATATGAATTGCGCTGCCCAGGACGCTCAGGCAAATTGCAACTTCAAATAAAAAAGATGTACTCAGATGAAAACCTTTGGGTAGCGTCAGTCCCAGCATTTTGCCGAAATCAACATTTGCGAGAAAGCTGTCTTTAACCAAAGCGGCTGCGATACCGACGGCAATCGCAAGCAAAATGCCCGTGCTGATTAACGCAGAGGCTTTTAACCAGTATAAGCGGCGGCGGGTTTCCTCATAGCCAAATACCACATACCAAAAGCCGACTGCCAGACTGACGATAACGCCGGCAGTAAACCCATCTCCGGGCTTTTCATGCCCGTACATCATATGAAATACGGCAATGATCATTGTCAGCGGCAGGGCCACGTAAGCCAGGGCATGAATGAACGAAGAAGTCTTGCGCCCGCCAATGCCGTAAGTTGGCCAGTTGTTTACACTGGAGCTGACCTGTTCATCTGCCGGCTCCAGGGAATCGCTAAATTTTCCAGCAGCAAACCGCAACAATGTATAAATGCCTAAACCAGCCACGCTGAAGACGGTAATCTCCATCAAGGTGTCCAGGGCGCGGAAATCCATAAGAATTGCGCCAACGATGCTTTTGGATCCGGTCATTGATTCGGCGTTGGCTTCATAAAATTGGGTAACGGCACTTTGACGAGGCCGAGAGATAAGCATGAATAAAGTAATGAGCATCATGATCATGCCGCCGGCAGCAGCAATCAAGCCGTCTCGGATCAGGTGGGGTCGATCTTTCGAAAAACTGATATTTTGCGCATGGTGGTGTTGTGGGTGAGGCAAACGTGCCAAGGCCAGCACTAAGATGACCATTGCCAGAATGTCTACCACGACCTGAACCAGAGCCACATCCGGGGCCGGTTCGAGAGCCATTAATACGGCGATTCCCAAACCGGATGCGCCCATCGCCAATATAGCGCTGAAGTCGGTCTTCAGCAGCACACTCGCAAGCGCCGCGCCTACAGTAAGGTACAGCGCAAAGATCCGCAAAATGGCGAGTTCGCCACTGAAATCGAAGCTTGGCCAGGTGATATCCAAAAAGGGTATCTTAAACGGCAGGTCACCATAGCCGATGACCAAAAAAATAGCACCTGCCAACATAATTGCCAGATAGGTCCGTAACTTGCCTTGTTGCAGGCGTGTGGCCCAGCGTGCAATCCGCTCAATGCCCTTGATGACCCACGTGTAGACTGCATTAAAAGAAAGCTTTATAATCATACGCGTTTGAAATGCCCTTACCCGTTGGCGAAAGACGAACAATAAAACTCCCAGACCGATTGCGATACCCGATAACATAAGCGGTATATTCAAACCGGTCCAAAGGGCGAGGGACACTTTAACCTTGAAGCCGTGCGCGGCGCTGGCCGCAGCGGCCAGTAAGGCAGCTTCTTCCCTGGGTCCGGGCAATAAACCAATCACAAAAGACAGGATGGCCGGGATTGCAGGTGCAAGCAGCATTAGTTTTGGGGCTTCGTGACCCTGAACGGCTGGATCTCGCGGTTTACCCATAAACGTATCCCACACCAGCATACCGGACATCGCCAGCATGAGCGCTCCCGTAATAATGCTCGCCCAGGGAAACAGCCACATCAAGGAACTGGGTAAAGAAGGGTGCACGGCAGTCGCGAGCAAAGTCTCTTTAGCCAGAAAGCCGAATAACGGAGGTAAACCCGCCATGGATAGGGCCGCAATCGTGCCTATGATAAATGTAAAGGGCATGGCATGCCGCACTCCGCCTAAACGTCGAAGATCCCGCGTGCCCGTTTCATGATCCACGATGCCGACAATCAAAAACAAAGAACTTTTGTACAACGCATGGGCCAAAATACCAATGACGAGAGCTTTGAATGCGATTTCCGTATCCTGACCGATCATCATCATCAGCATGCCCAGCTGGCAAATTGTCGAATAGGCCAGTACGGCTTTCAAATCCTTCTGTTTCAATCCCAGGTAAGCTCCGGTCAGCATGGTGATCATACCCGTAACCGTAAGTAACCAGAACCAGGTTTCTGTCATACCCAGAGCCGGATTCAGGCGCGCCATCAGATAAATGCCGGCTTTGACCATTGTGGCCGAATGCAAATAGGCACTGGCCGGTGTGGGCGCACTCATCGCTTCAGGCAGCCAGATGTGCGCAGGGAACTGGGCGCTTTTGGTGAATGCGCCCGCAGCTATCAGTATTAACATCAGCGGGTAAAAGTCGTGCCGGCGCAAGATATCCCCTTTATCTAAGATTGAAATGAAACTGGTTCCGCCGCATACATAACTTACGATGAGCAAACCGATAAACAGGGCAATACCGCCGCCGCCGGTAATAAACAAAGATTTGAATGCGCCCTGCCGGGCAGCTTTATCGTCGTTTTTGTATGCAATTAAAAGAAATGAGATGATACTGGTTGCCTCCCAGAAGATAAACAGGGTGATAACATCGCCGGCCATGACCAGGCCGAGCATGGCAGCCATAAAAAGAAGGATGTATGTTAAAAAACGCCAGGCACCCTGATCCCCTTTAAAATACTGCCCGGCGTAAACAACGACCAATGTACCGATAAAAGTTATCAAATAGGCGAAAAGAGCGCTGAGGCCATCGAAATACAGTCTCAAATTGATCCCTTCGGATTGGAGCCATGTGATGTGCCAGGTAAGGGCCATTTTGGTTTGAAGGTCAGGCAGGTACGACAATAGCAATACGAATGAGGTCAGAGGTGCCAGAGCCAAAATCCAGCTGAGCCGACTTACACTAATCCTCCGACTGAGCTGTGGCAGGCCAAAGAGGGCCGCCGCCAGTGCAGCTGTGAAGATGATCAAAAAGGGCAATACCAGTAACGAATCAGTCATATCTTCCATTTCCGCTTCGTCGGAGCCTGCCTTTAAAAATCGCGTTCATCGGCGGCTTCTTTTAATATCTCAGCACTTTTTTTGAGAGTATCGGCTGAATCGTTGCTTCAATCCCTCTGGCTTTCAACAGACGGGGCAGGGATAGGCTGACACGCGTATCGGTTCGCTGAATGGCGTGGCATGCTGGATATCTTCGGCATGTGCTTTGGCCGAATCTGCATTCAGATCAGCCAGTATCAGCTCGTTGGCTTTGCCTTCAAACGCAATTGAAAGAGCGCCGGAGCTGCCGACGAAACCGCAACCCACAATTCCGATTTTCATAAGCCCTGCCGACTGCCTTTGTGTTAGACTGTTTTCAAATCAAATTTGCTGTTTGCTGAATTGTCTCTAGAGACATATTAAAGACAAAAACTTAAATTCCAATTTAACACATAGAGGTAAAATAAGCCCCGCTAATTGATCGTCAATCCTGGAGCTGAATGCCTGATTATTGTAGCGTAGGGTTCGAGAGACACCTGAAACACAGCGTAATGACAATAGAAGATGATAACCCTAAAAAGGGAAGAATGTTGTATTAAGAGTGCGCCCGGAATTTTCGAGTTAGAAGCATCAGGTGCTGAAATTTGGAAACAGGGTGAATCTAGACGTATCGAGCCAGCAGAAGAAAACCTGCCGGTTCGCTCCACAGTTCAATATTAAAAACTAATATTTTCTTTTGCTTTTAGAAGCAAGTGTTTTCTTCTCCTTTACGATATTGTTTCTGATCATCAATATTATTCCGGTACCGTCTGTTTGGCCGTTTTAACAGTTTAAGAAAAGCGGCGTTATTTCAATTGGATTCTGGTTGGCCCACACAGGCTTCGGCCTGGTTTTTGATGGAAGCCATCAGCTGTTGGGTCAGACGGTGGAGGCGTTTGGGGATAAAAATGAGTTTGCTCAGCCACAGCAGGGGGCCGCGAAATGCTTCACTGCTGGTCAGCCGAACCGCGTTTTCTTTTTCTTCGAAAATAAAGCGGTGAACGGCATGAACGCCGAAACGATGCCCTTCCCAGATGACCTCTTTTCCCGGCTCACATTTGGTAATGGTGGGCATGACCTTAATCGGCAGGTAATAGGGCCGCATTTGAAAGGTAAAACAGGTGTTTTCTGCCATACTGTCGCCCGTGATGATGCAGCAATTTTCGCACACCGTATTCCAGCTCTGCCAGTCTTCCATGGTAGAAAAGACGCGCCAGACCACCGGCAACGGAGCATTGATTTCAACACTTTCTTCGATAATCATAACGATGGTCTCCCCATATCAAGCGTTACGACCGCGGCGGCTTTCAATGCACGCGACGGTCTGCTCGGCAATTTCGCGTTCTTCGTTGGTGGGAATAACAAGAACCTTTGCGGTGCTGCCGCCTTTTTGAATCTCAAATGCTGTTTTTGACTTCTGGTTATTCTTCTCAGGGTCAATCTCAATGCCCAGGTGCGACAACCCCCGGCAGGCACCGGCCCGGATCAAAGGCGATTTTTCCCCAATTCCCGCCGTAAAAACCAGCGCATCGAGACGGCCCAGCACCGCGTAATAGGCGCCGATATACTTTCTGATGCGGTAGCAAACCATCTCGATTGCCAGCTGTGCCCGAGAATTGCCTGACTGGGCGAGTTCTTCAATCTGCCGCATGTCATTGACACCGCAGATGCCCTTCAGGCCGCTTTCCTGGTTGAGGATAGACTCCACCTCATCTCTTGCCAGGCCGGTTTTTCTTTTCAGATAGAAGATGATGGCCGGATCGATGTCGCCGCAGCGGGTTCCCATGATCAAGCCTTCCAGCGGTGTCATGCCCATGGAGGTGTCGATACTTTTACCCCCTTTTACGGCCGCTGCGCTGGCCCCGTTTCCCAGATGCAGCGTGATCAGGTTGAGTGTATTCAGGGGTCTGTTCATTAAATCGGCAGCCTGTTTGGCGACGTAATGGTGCGAGGTGCCGTGAAAGCCGTAGCGGCGCACCTGATGGGCCTTGTAAAGATCCTGCGGAATGGCATAGCGAAACGCATGCACCGGAATCGACTGATGAAAGGCCGTATCAAAAACAGCGACCTGCGGCACCTGCGGTGCACTTTGCATGGCCACTTCAATACCCAGCAGATTGGCCGGATTGTGCAGCGGGGCCAGGGGGCTCAGCCGGCGAATGGTGTCGATGACTTTCTTGTTGATAAGCGTGGGTTGTTTAAATTCTTCGCCGCCGTGCACCACCCGATGGCCGATACCGGACAGTTCTGCGGTATCCTGCAGCGCGCCCGATTGGCCCAAAACGGCCCCGATCAGCTGAAATCCCGCCTGATGATCGGCAATGGGCTCGGAATTGACGATTTCTTCCATTTCACCGTTGCTGTTGCGGGTATAATGGGTAAGGCGGCTCTCGGCTTCGCCGATTTGTTCCATCACACCTGACGCCAGTACGGTTTTGCCGGTCATGTCGAAGAGGCGGTATTTGATGGACGAGGAACCTGAATTTATAACCAGAATTTTCATGTTTTTTTCATTTATAGTCTAAGGTGTTAATTTTTGGTTTCAAGTGGCTATCCGCTGTTCAATTGGTTCAATTTAAGCCAACCAATTCAACCAATAAAACAAATAGAACCAATTTAACAACTCTTTGTACCTTGAACTGTTGACCTCTGGCAACAAACCATGAACACTTGCTTATTTGACAAATTGGGCTTGAATAGCAGTGATGGCGACCGTGTTCACAATATCCGGGATGGTGCAGCCGCGGCTCAAATCGTTGACCGGTTTTTTCAACCCCTGCAGAATCGGCCCGATGGCCACCGCGTTGGCGGAACGCTGCACCGCTTTGTATAGGTTGTTGCCGGTATTTAAATCCGGAAAGATAAAGACGGTGGCCCTCCCGGCAACCTCGCTCTCCGGCATTTTGGTCCGGGCCACGCCTGCATCCACGGCGGCATCGTACTGAATCGGGCCCTCAATTTTTAAATCCGGCCGGCGTTCCCTAACGATGCGGGTGGCCTGGCGCACTTTATCAACGTCAGCGCCTTTGCCGGAGTCGCCGGTGGAATATGAGCACATGGCGATGCGGGGTTCGATACCGTAAATGCCGGCGGTTTCAGCTGAACTGATGGCGATTTCCGCCAGCTGCTCGGCATTGGGATCGGGGTTGACGGCGCAATCGCCGTACACCAGAACCCGGTCTGCCAGACACATCAAGAAAACACTGGAAACCACTGAAAAACCCGGCCGGGTGCGAATAATCTGAAGGGCCGGCAGTATCGTTTCGCCGGTGGTATGAATGGACCCCGATACCATGCCGTCGGCAAGATCTTTGTATACCATCAACGTTCCAAAAAAATTGACATCGCTTACCGTGTCTTCGGCCATTTTTTCGGATATGCCCTTGTGTTTGCGTAAATCATAATAGGTCTGTGCAAAATCCCGGCGATGTTCCGATGTGTGCGGATCGACAATCTCAATTTCATCCAGATTGAGCCCTAATGAACCGATTTTATTTTTGATCTCTTCCGGGTTGCCCAGCAACGTAAGGTCGGCGACACCCCGCCGCAACAGGATTTCAGCGGCGCGCAGCATACGTTCTTCTGCGCCTTCGGGCAGGACGATACGACGGCGATCGGCTTTGGCTCTTTCAATGAGTTCATATTCAAACATAATAGGCGTGACCCGATGGGAGCGCACCACCTGGATACGGTCCTCGAGCTGCCGGGTATCGACATGGGATTCAAAAACACCCAGGGCGGTGGCAATTTTGCGGTCGTTTTCAGGTGTCAGCGCCGGTCTCACCATGCTGGCATTCAAGGCGGTGGTGTAGGTGTCTGTTCCAACAAGGGTCACCGAAATCGGTGAATATTTTTTAAAGCCCTGGATCAGGCGCTGGACCGGGTCTTCCGGCGCCAGCCCCCCGGTCAAAAGTAACCCGGCGATATTTGGCGAGGTATCGGAGACGGTGGTCGCCAGGCTTGCCAGAATCACATCGGCACGGTCGCCCGGTGTAATAATGAGATCCCCGTCTTGGATGCGATCCAAAAAATGGGGAACATTCATGGCGGCAACCTTAAAGTCATGCACATCGCGGTTTAGCCCTTTGGGTTCCCCCTGCAGTATCTGGGCATTGAGGTTGCGGGCGATTTCTCCGACCGTCGGTTTCCCCAGGCTTGGCGCTTCGGGCAGAATGTAAATCGGCACGGTTTCAAGGCCCATTTTTTTTATTTGATCCTTAACGTCCGCGATTTGATTATGATCCACCCGGTTGATGATGGTGGCCACCACCGTGCAGCCTTTATTTTCAAATGATTCCCGGGCCACCTGCGCGGCATCAACGGTTTCATCGGGTGATTTGCCGCGGCCGTTGACCAGCACCAGAATGGCGCTTCCCAGGTTGTTGGCCACATCGGCGTTAAATTCGAACTCAAAGGCGGAGCCCACACCGGTAAAATCCGTGCCCTCGCATAAAACAAAATTGCACCGATCTTCCAGTGTTTTGTATTTGTTAAGAATATTTTTTAAAAGAGTTTTAATCTGTCCCTCCGCAACCATATTCCGGGCGTCGCCGTGTGCGCAGGCATACATGTCTTCGTAGTCCAGATCCAGGTGGTAACGTGCTTTTATCAGCCGGATATTATTATCCGGTTCTTTTGCGGAAGGCACTACGGGACGGAAATAACCCAGCCGGCGGATCCGTCTTGAAAGCATTTCCATGATACCAAGGGCGACCACCGATTTGCCGCTTCCGGGTGCCACTGCCGCGATGTAGAGGCTGTTTGCCATATTTTCCTCCTGTTGGATCAAGGTGCGGCGTATTTTTGAAAATTATTATCATTCACGTCATTTAAGTCAACAATGGAGGTCCTGGTCTATTTAGAATAGGTATCAACCATCTATGAATTGATCAGATTTCGCAACAAGGCATGAAATTCACAATTCGATACCTTTAAAGTTACTTTAGAGTGGATTTAGCAAGATTTACTGGCTTCATTGTTAATTTTTGCTCTCCACGCTTTTCCCATTTATTCTTTTCCCGTCTATTAATTGGTTGAAATTATATTCATTTATGCTAACTTTTTCTATGTATCATTTTTATTTTCCACCATTAAGTGGATCAAGTATGATGAACACCCTGCATATATCTCTGATCATTTCCACCCTAATTATTTCTACCTTTATCGCAGGTATCTATGTTGATCTCGCCGACGGTTTCTTTTTGTTTGACAAGCTACTGGGGCTACGATGAACGGAATAACTGTCCATCGCAGAGATTTCCTGTTTCACCTACAAGAGCGAGTCGGTTACGACGCACCGGTTCTCATCAAAGAACCGGCCTACGAACGGCCAACCTCTGAGCCCTGATCAGAGAAGGAAAAGACCTATGGCTAACGACCAAAATTCGACAAGCCTTACGCCCGACATCCTCATCGTCGATGATGAGATCTCGAATCTTCAAATGTTGACCCAACTCCTTTCTGATGCAGGTTATCAGATCCGATCGACCAAGGAACCGAGATTTGCTATAGAGTCGGCCATGGCGCAACCTCCGAACCTGATCCTGCTGGATGTGAGGATGACGAGGATGGATGGCTTTGAGGTCTGCAAGCGTCTCAAGCAGAATGAGCGGACACATAGCATCCCGATCATCTTCATCAGTGAGCTGCAGGACCTGAAAAACAAAATCCGGGGGTTTGAGGCCGGGGGAGTGGATTTCATAACCAAGCCGTTTCAGGAAGAGGAAGTTTTGGCCCGGGTGAGGACGCATCTGGCCCTGCGCGATATGCAGTTACACCTGAAGGAGATGGTCGCCAAGCGCACCGCTGAGGCCTTGGAGCGTGAGGAACGTTTTGGCGCCACCTTCGAACAGGCCGCGGTCGGTGTCGCCCATGTATCACCTGATGGGAAATTTCTGCGATTGAACCAGAAATTTTGTGATATTGTCGGATACTCGCAGGAAGAGATGCTTGCTCTGACCTTTCAGGATATCACCCATTCCGATGACCTGGATGTTGATCTCGAATATGTCCGGCAAGTGTTGGCTCGGGAAATAGAAAACTACTCAATGGATAAAAGATATCTTCGCAAGGATGGTTCCATTGTCTGGGTCAGCCTGACCGTTTCTCTGGTGTTTGATAAAGAGGGTAACCCGAAATATTTTGTCTCGATTATACAGGATATCACCGAGCGCAAACAGGCTGAGCAGGCCTTGCGCCAGAGCCGCGATTTTCTGGAGCACCTAATCTCTGCAGTACCCGATGCGACCTTCTCGGTCAAGTTACCGGAGCGAACGATAAATTGGGCCAATGATTCCTTTGATGTCTTAGGCT
>JBFFCW010000081.1:0-11499 GCA_041559695.1 Desulfobacterales bacterium | reverse complement strand
TTACGATGAACTGCGGGACGCACCTCTGGCACTTGCAGTCCCGGTCTCAAACGGCACCACGCTTTCCGGCATTTACAGGGGTTTCTTGAGCCTGTATCGGCGCGGCAAAACCTCTCGCATGCCTCGCATCATCGCTGGATCTTCATTCCGCAAAAACCCGATTGTGCAGGCATTTTTAAAAAACATGCCGACCTGTGAAGACCTTAATCCCGCACAAATAAGGGAAACCAGCGTGAATGAACCGTTGATTAACTGGCATGCCATTGATGGAGATGTTGCCCTGGAAGCGATCCGCCAAACCCATGGCTGGGCGGCCAACGCCTCTGACAAAGCGATGCTCTCCTATTCGAAACTCATTCGTGAGAAAGAAGGTTTGCAGGTTTTGCCGGCCTCGACCGCCGGCCTGATCGCTCTGATGGAACAGCATCAAAAAGAGCCACTGGCAGGTGATCGTTATGTCGTTATGTTAACAGGGAGGAAATCATGAATCAACTGCCGGAGGGAAATGCCATCGTATATTGTGAGGGGGCCTTCAACACGCCTAGCGGTAAAACAGCTCACGGTTTGGTCAGGTTCACGAACCGATATCGGGTACTTTCGGTTGTCGATTCGCGCTATGCCGATCAGGATGCCGGTGCTGTATTGGACGGTAAAGCAAACCGAATTCCGATTTTTGGTTCTCTGGAACAGGCCGTAAAGGTGGCAGACAGTAACGCTCGACCGGCCACACACTTCGTGGTCGGCTTGGCCCCGGACGGCGGCCGCCTGAGTGCAACTGCCCGGCAGGAAGTCAAAAATGCCGTATCCTATGGCTTGAACGTGCATTGCGGTCTGCACGATTTTCTCTCGGAAGACCCGGAAATCATGAAGCTTGCCGCTCGATATGGCTCTAAAATTAGAGATGTTCGCAAACCGCCGCGAATCCGAAAACTTCATTTTTTCAGCGGTAAAATTGAAGCGGTTAAAGCCCTGAAAATCGCTGTGCTGGGGACCGACTCGGCCATCGGCAAACGCACGACGGCCTGGTTGATCGTCAATGGCTTCAAGGCGCAAGGATTTAGCGCCGAGATGGTCGGCACCGGTCAGACCGCCTGGATGCAGGGCGTCAAATACGGGATTATCATGGATTCCCTGGTGAACGATTTTGTTGCCGGTGAGATTGAACATGCGGTCTGGACTGCCTGGAATGAAGAAAAACCGGACACCATTGTGATAGAGGGGCAGGGCAGTTTAATGAATCCGGCCTATCCCGGTGGCTTTGAAATTCTGGCTGCCGGCCGGCCCGATATCATCGTTCTTCAGCACGCGCCGGCTAGGTTAGAATATGACGGATTTCCCGGTTATGCAATCCAGCCCTTGAGAAAGCAGGTTCAGGTGATTGAACTGCTTTGCGGAAAACCGGTGGTAGCAATTACGATCAATCATGAGGGTCTATCCGTTGATCAAATTGCGCCGGCTTGCGATGCGATCCAAAAAGATGTCGGCATACCGGCTTTTGATGTCCTGCGGGATGGACCCGATGCGTTGGTAGAATTCTTAGAGTCCTATATTAAATAAATTTTGGAAAGAGGAACTATGGCATTCAGACAAACGCGAGCGAAACCGAATCGGAAATCCGTTTCTCAAAAGTCCGCTCATGATCCACTTTCGGAGCTGCAGGTCTTTGACCGGCTGGAAATTGGTCCGGTTAAACATGAACCCCGAAGGCTGATGGCACCCTATCGCCTTTTTTGGAACGGACGCGAAGATCGAACCGAGCTGATTTACAGCTATGAGGAGACCGTCTTTGATCCTTCGGAGCCGGAATCGCGGAATTTGGCGGACATGATTGCCGCCCAGGTGGCCCTCAATTACGGGTTGTTTTGTCGATCCATTGTTTTCCACGGAACCTTCGACGAGCTCGATCGGCGTTTCATCCAGGATATGGCCGAAAACACGGCCCGGGAAATTTACGTTAAAAAATTTATCGAGCCCAACCCCTTTCTGACCGATGCGATCACGCAGTTGCCCGCGGTGAAAAAGCAAACATATCTGCGCGCCACCCTGGAATTTCCGGAAAGCCCGGCGCTGAAATCCAAATCAAAGTGGCAGCTGTGGTCTTCTGACAAACATCGACATTGTATCCTTTCCAGCGGCGGCAAAGACAGCCTCTTGAGCTACGGGTTGGTCAATGAAATCGGTCGCGAAGTTCACCCGATTTTTGTAAACGAGTCGGGGCGGCACTGGTTTACAGCTCTGAACGCCTACCGGTACTTTAAAGATAACATTCCCAACACGGCCAGGGTGTGGGTCAATTCCGATCGGCTGTTTGCCTGGATGCTGCAGCGCATGCCGTTTATCCGCAAGGATTTTGCCCATATCCGCTCCGATGAGTATCCGATACGGCTGTGGACCGTGGCGGTTTTTCTATTCGGCGTTTTACCGCTACTTCGCAAACGCGGTATCGGTCGTTTGCTGATCGGTGATGAATATGACACAACGGTGCGCAAGACAACCCACGGCATTCCGCATTACGACGGGCTCTATGATCAAAGCATTTACTTTGATCATGCGCTTTCGAGGTATTTTATGCGCAAGGGTTGGAATATCAGTCAGTTTTCAGTCCTGAGACCGTTATCCGAGCTTCTGATTGAAAAAATACTGGTTGAGCGCTATCCGGATCTTCAAGGCCAGCAGACCTCCTGTCACGCAACCCATAAGGAGGGTGAGCGGGTTTATCCCTGCGGCCAGTGTGAAAAGTGCCGCCGCATTGTCGCCATGTTAGAAGCCATCGGCGCTGACCCGGTTCAATGTGGCTATTCGCCTTCTCGGATTCAGGATTGTCTTGAAAAATTACCGCATAAGCGCGTTTCCCAGGAGGCTGCCGGCGCGCGGCATCTGTTTTTCCTTTTGGCGCAAAAAGGGTTAATCGATTCAAAAGAACTGCTCCCGAAGGCCATCCAGGAACATCCGGAAATCTTAAAGTTACGATTCGATTCGAAATCTTCTCCCATCAATTCGATACCCACCGATCTTCGTAAGCCGCTTTTTCGAATTTTTCTCAAGCATGCCGCCGGTGCGGTGCTGCGCAGCGGGCGCAGCTGGGAAAAAGTGAATGTGCTCAAGGATCCGGCTGTTGATGGGACCTTTCCTTTTGAATTCGATCCCCTCTCATCGGAAAAAGCGGCCAAATACAACCTGAAACCGTCCGGCACCGCCGGTTATCTGTGGGGTGAGCTCACCTGGCGCGAGGCCAGGGCGCGAATTAAAGATATGGATGTTGTGTTGCTGCCGGTGGGTGCGGTCGAGCAGCACGGGCCGCATCTGCCGCTGGACACCGATGCATTTGATGCCGATTATCTGGCGCGCAGGGTGGCGGAGGCCTGCAGCGATCCCAAGCCGCTGGTGCTGCCCCCGATCGCTTATGGGGTGTCCTATCACCATGCTGATTTCACGGGAACGGTCAGCATATCCAACGATACGCTGGCCAAGATGATTTATGAAATCGGGATGAGTGCTGCGCGCAACGGTATCCGGAAGCTGGTGATCATCAACGGCCATGGCGGCAACAGCCCGGCACTGAATTATGCCGCCCAGATGATCAATCGAGATGCCCGCATTTTTGTCTGCGTTGACACCGGGGAGACCAGTGATGTGGACATCGACAAAATTGTAGAGACACCCAACGATGTGCATGCCGGTGAAATTGAAACCAGCACCGGCCTGGCAGTGCGCCCCCATCTGGTTAAGATGGATCGGGCCAAAAAGCATATTCCAAAATTCTCCAGCAAATATCTGGACTTTACTTCCAAACGTGGCGTATTGTGGTACGCTTACACCCGGAAAATTTCGCCCAGCGGTGTGATGGGCGACCCGACCAAAGCCAGTGCCGCTAAAGGGGAAAGGATATGGGAAATGATGATTGCCCACCTGGTGTCCCTGGTTGAGGATTTAAAGCGCCTGACCCTTGAAGAGATCCATCATCGAAATTACTGATCATGAAAATTACCCGTCTGGAAATCTGGCCGGTTGAAATGCGACTGGCCGAACCGTATATCATCGCCTATGAACGGGTGGATTCGACCACCAACATTTTTTTGCGCCTCGAAACCAATACCGGCATCAATGGATATGGCTGTGCCGCACCGGATAAACAGGTTACCGGTGAAACCCCCGAGACCGTCATAAACGTTTGCAAAGATGTAATTAAACCGGTATTGAACCAGTCGGATCCCCTGCGGCTTGCGCTGATTACCGAACAGCTATCTTCGATATTAGCCGCAAATCCATCTGCAGTGGCCATGGTGGATATGGCGCTGCATGATATCCTGGGCAAAGTCTGCGGACTGCCGATTTACAAGCTGCTGGGCGGCTTTCGCACGCGCATAAAGACCAGTGTCACGATCGGCATAAACCCTCTATCTGAAACGATTGCCAGAGCCACAGAATGGATCAAGCAAGGATTCAGATCCCTGAAAATCAAAGGCGGGCGAAATGTTGAGGAGGACATCGAGAAGGTCTTAAAGCTGCGTGAAAAAGTGGGCAATAAGATCGAGCTGCGCTTTGATGCCAACCAGGGATATACAGAGGAAGAGGCGCTGCGCTTTGTTAGCGCAACGCGTTCGGCCAGACTCGAATTGATCGAACAGCCGACAAACAGGGCGGATTTTGGCCTTCTGGGCAAAATCACCAATGTCGTCCCGATACCGGTTATGGCTGATGAGAGTATCATGAATCTGCGAGATGTTTTTCGACTGGCCCGCAAAGATCTGGTGGACATGGTCAACATCAAATTAATGAAGGTCGGTGGCATCAACGAGGCCTTGAGGATAAATGCGGTTGCCCGCGCCGCCAGGCTCGAGGTGATGGTCGGATGCATGGACGAATCGGCGTTGGGCATCGCGGCCGGTCTGCACTTTGCACTGGCGCGGCCCAATGTGATTTATGCGGATTTGGACGGCCATCTGGATCTATTGGATGATCCTGCCCGGGGAGCTGTTATTTTAAAAAAGGGAATACTTTTCCCAACACCAGAACCCGGTCTGGGATTTGAATTCAAATGATAAGCAAAATGTTATCCAAGAAATTTACATTAAAAAAGATATTAACCATATTATGGAACCTGTTGCTGATTTTCGCAGGCAGCGTTCTTTGCGCAATTGCCATTAAAGGGATTCTGGTTCCCAAAGAATTTCTAGCCGGTGGTGTAACCGGACTGGCTCTCCTCGGCCATTATGTCTTTCCGTCCCTGCCGATCGGATTTATCTATTTCCTGCTGAATATACCCCTGTTTGTCATCGGCTGGATGTTCGTGGGCAGGCGCTTTTTCTGGTACAGCCTGGCGGGGATGATTATTTTCTCGGCAGTGATATTTTGGCCGTCTCCGGTATTCTCTGTTGAAGACATGATTCTCAATGCGCTGGCAGCCGGAGTTATCACGGGACTTGGGTCGGGTATTATTTTGAGATCGCTAGGTTCCGCCGGTGGACTGGACATTCTTTCGATCATTTTATTTAAACGATTCTCCGTTCGACCGGGAACCACGGTTATGACATTCCACGTCATATTGCTATTCATTGCGCTGTTCCGTCTGCCGATGGAGCGCGTGCTGTACACATTGATTTATTTCTTTATCAACGCATACTTCGTTAATCTGGTTGTCATCGGGCTCAGCCAGCGCAAGGCCATAATGATTATTTCTTCCCGCTGGAAGGATATTTCACGGCAAATCATGGAACAATTGCAAAGGGGCGTAACGATTGTGCAGGGTGAAGGCGGATACTCCGGGCAGCAATTGCACATACTTTATTCCGTCATCACGCTTACCGAGCTGTCGCGATTCAAGGAAATGGTTCGCAAAATCGATCCGAATGCTTTCGTGGTGGTGACCGAAACCCTGGAGGTTATGGGTAAACGCATCGGTAATCAGCCTCACTGGTAAAAACATTTCGCACCCTGGATCAGAACCCTTATCGCCATAGTGTATCAATCATGAAAAATTTGAGCTGGACAGCAAAAGCGATTTTTTTGTTTTTTTTAATTTTATCTGACGCGTCAAGCTTCGCGGAAACCGCACTTTCAACTGATGGCATGCGCGTGGCCGGCTGGATTGAAAATGTCAGCATTTTTCCCGGTAATTTGAAGATCAAAGCCAAGCTTGACACCGGTGCCAGAAATTCATCTCTAAATGCAAACCATATCGAAAAATTTGAGCGTGACGGGGTGAATTGGGTACGCTTCAAATTGAAAAATTGGAAAGGACGGACGGAGAACATTGAAGCCAGAGTGATTCGCATGGCCACAATCAAACAACACGGGGATAAATCTATGACGCGTCCTGTCATACGCCTTGGAATCTGCCTGGGTAATGTTTTTAAAGAGGTTGAAGTCAATCTGGAAGATCGCAGAAAATTTAATTATCAGATGCTTATCGGGCGCAGTTTTCTCCAGAAGTCTATTTTGGTAGATTCCTCTGTAACCTTTACCGTTCAACCTGACTGCCAGGGAGCAACTCATAAATGACCAGAAGGCATCTAATCCTCCTGACGCTGACATTAACACTTATCGGATCAATTGTCTTTTTGTACAAGGCGCTGGTTTTGAATTTTCCACTGGTGCCCGAAGTCCGATCCGATATCTGGGAGATTGAGGCCCACCTGAGCTTTGTCGCCGACAATAAACCCATCAAGGTTTCCATGAACCTTCCTCGCAATTCCCGCCAATTTGCGATCGTGAATGAGAATTTTATTTCCCGGGGTTATGGCGTCAACGTCGTAGCCGAGGATGGGAGACGCAAGGTTCACTGGTCGATTCGCAAGGCAAGGGGAACTCAAAATCTCTATTACCGGGCTTCGGTGCGCCGGGTGGACAGAGACATTCCCCCAAAAATACCGGAAGGATCCAGCCCTGAGAAACCCGACATCAAAGGCGCCTATCGCGAGGCCTCTGAGGCCCTTGTTTCGGAAGCGCGCGAAAAATCCGCCGATAAAGACGGCATCGTCATCGAGTTGCTGCATCGCCTGAATAACCCCCGTCCAGGCGATAATGCCGCGCTGCTGCTGGGTAAAAAAACATCGGTCCAGAACAAAGTGGATCTATCCGTTCAATTACTGGCATTGGCCGGTATTCACGCCCGCAGCGTGCATGGGATTCGGCTGGAAGATCAAAAACGCAATTCAACAATTATCCACTGGTTGGAAATTTACGATAAAAAGCAGTGGGTCTCCTATGATCCGATTACCGGAAGGCGGGGAGTACCCGAGGACTACCTGGTCTGGTGGCGGGGCATGGAGCCGCTGTTTGAGTCCCAGGGAGCAAAAAACCTGGCCGCAACCGTTTCGGTGTCCCGCAGCGAGGAATCGGCCATACAGGCGGTGCTTGAAACAGGGGAAATGAAGAAACCGTTTTTGCTGGATTTTTCATTGTTCAGCCTGCCGATTGAAACCCAGTCTGTCTATCATGTCATTCTGTTGCTACCGGTCGGTGTTTTGTTGCTGGTGATTCTGCGAAACGTCATCGGCATTCGAACCTTTGGAACCTTCATGCCGGTGCTGATTGCGATGGCATTTCGAGAAACCCAGCTGGCCTGGGGTCTCTTTCTGTTTACGACCTTAATTGCGCTGGGACTGGGTATCCGGTTATATCTCGCGCATCTGAAGTTGCTGGTCGTGCCGCGTCTGGCGGCTATTCTCATTATTGTAATTTTTTTAATGGCGATCTTTAGCATTCTGACCCATAAACTCGGTCTGGAACGGGGACTATCGGTAGCCCTTTTTCCCATGGTGATTTTAACCATGACTATTGAGAGGATGTCCATCGTGTGGGAAGAGCTGGGTGCCTTAGACACCCTGCAGCAGGGCGCCTGGTCCCTGGTCGCGGCCTTGCTGGCCTATGTCGTAATGACCCTAAGCTATATTGAACATCTGGTATTTGTGTTTCCGGAGCTGCTGTTCATTTTGCTGGCCGGGATGTTACTGCTGGGGCGCTATGCCGGGATCAGATTGCTGGAGTTGCCGCGCTTTAAATCGCTGACAAAGTTATGATCTGATGTTTAGCCTAAAAAGACAACTCGATGAAATCGGTGTGCTGGGGATCAACCGGCGAAATACCGAATACACCCTGAAATACAATTCGCGCGAGCGCTACCCGCTGGTAGATGACAAACTGCAAACCAAAGAACTTGCCCAGAAAGCCGGGATCGCTGTACCGGAACTTTATGGCGTTATTGAAACTGAATATCAGGTTCGCCGATTTCCTGAGCTGATTGAGCCCCATGAAGAGTTCGCACTCAAGCCATCCAGGGGCTCGGGCGGAAACGGCATTCTGGTTGTGGCTGGGCGTTCGAAGAATATGTACCGTAAAGTCGATGGTTCGCTGCTGACCGGGGAAGAAGTCGGCTATCATCTGTCTAATATTATCAGTGGGATGTACAGCCTGGGGGGACAGCCGGATAAAGCCCTGATCGAATACCGGGTGCAGTTTGATCCGGTGTTTGAAACCATCAGTTATCAAGGGGTGCCCGATATTCGGGTCATCGTATTTCTCGGCGTGCCGGTCATGTCCATGGTCCGATTACCCACACGGATGTCCGGTGACAAAGCCAATCTGCATCAGGGCGCCATTGGCGCTGGAATCGATATGGCCTCCGGCACAACACTCACGGCGGTCTGGCGCAATACCATTATCAGCGAGCATCCGGATACCGGCAATCCGGTCACCGGCGTAAAAATTCCCAATTGGCAAAACCTGTTAAAAATTGCCTCCCGCTGTAATGCACTTACTGGTCTGGGATATATCGGTGTTGATCTGGTTTTAGATAAAACAAAGGGGCCTTTAATCCTGGAAATGAACGCGCGCCCGGGTCTTAACATCCAGATCGCGAATCGGTCAGGCTTGATACCGCGCCTAAAGTTGGTTGAGCAGCATCACACCGAGTTGGCAAATCTTGATGACCGAGTCGATTTTTCGAAACATCACTTCGGGGGTAAGCGATAATTCATCCATCCGGAAAGGAGGCGTATCGTGATCAGAAACATTATTTTTGTATGTCTGATTGCTTTTGTTCTCATCTTTGTTGTTCAAAATACCCAGGTAGTCGAGTTTCGATTTCTGGTATGGACGATATCAATGTCGCGAGCGTTAATGCTTTTCGGTACACTGGCGATCGGATTTGTTGCCGGTTGGCTATTGACCTTACCGAAAGGAAAAAAAGAATAGCGACTTGAAGGCAAAGATAGAAAAAACATTTAATTATAAAAGGTATTAAAAACCAAAGAAAAAAATGAGCCAACTAAAATTATTAAGGGAGATTTCCGCGCCACGCTTGCGTTGATTTTTTCAATTATCGCCCTTGTTTTCTCGGTTATAAGCTTTAATCGGACTGCCAGTCAGACTGAATAAAAGAGCTCAAAAAAAAACTGGAGGTAGTAAAGAAGGAGACTGCCGAATTGGTAAGCAAAATCAGTCAAGAGACAGCCAACGCTATCAAAAAAATGGGAATTGAAATAAAATAACAAGAGGAAAAACCGGAGAGTCCGGAAAGCCAATAGCAAACCTTGCGGCAAGCACGGCCATAGGAAGGAGTGTTTTTTATGCGTTTTAATTTGCAATGCTATATTTTCATTGTCCTTTTCGTTATTTTCTTATCTTTGGGTTCCTTTTGCCAGGCCGATGATAGAGCAAGGGACCGCGCCACGCTACGCGGTATCCAATCAATAATTGTAAAAGTTCATCCGGTCGATGAGGAGTGGAAAACTGAGCTCGCGAAGGTGGGCCTGTTAGAAAGTGCTCTGCAGTCAGCGATTGAACATCAACTGAAAAAGGCCGGCATTCAGGTTGTCTCTGAAGAAGCCTCGAGTCGATCCGAATTTGAGGGCATTTTGAACGTGAGGTTGAAATTTTCGGACTCTGAGCCTGTTAAAAAACGCTTTCCAACCGATGACAAAAGTGGAGACATCATCGAAAAAGTCGATGTGAAAAAAAGATATATTTATGCCATCCGGCTCAACCTCCGCCAGCTGGTTGCTTTGAAGCGGGATCCGTTTGCAGAGGCTTTTTCGATTACCTGGCAGGCTGAATCCGTGGCAATGAGACGCTTGGCGCTTATGAAAGACGATATTAAAAGTCTGGTGGATGTATTCATTGAGGCTTACACTTCTGAGAATCCGGCGCCGCTAAAAACAAACTAGACATGTGTAATTCCCGAAAGTGCGTGGTCGACGGTGCACCGAGTATGCTTCAAGGTTGAGGCCGTTTGTCACAGAATTCGTATTTAAAATTCGATTAAGCAATCCTCTGGAGGAAAGCCATGGCTGTGGATGTTTCGATCCGCATTGCGGGTCAGGCAGGTCAGGGAATCCAGTCAATCAGCGCCATTATGGGAAAGATCTTCATCCGTTATGGCTACTACGTTTTCATCAATCAGGATGCCGAATCCCGCATTCGGGGTGGGCATAACTTTGATCAGATCAGGGTCAAAGACCAGCCGGTTTATGCGATTGACGACAAAGTGGACTACTTGATTTGTCTGGACGGAAATGCCGTGGGTTTCGATTTGCCGAATCTGGCCGAAAACGGGATTATGATCTATGATGGAGAGAAATCAGATTTTCGATCCGACAACCCACAGCATTTCTCAATTCCGCTTGAGCAAATTGCCGAGCAGGTCGGCAAAAAAAAGATTATGGTGAATTCGGTGGCCACCGGCGCGGCATTTGCGCTGATGGGGTTTGAATTGCAGCCCTTGCTGGATCTTCTCAAAGAAGAATTTGCATCCAGGGGTGACGAGATCGTCGAAAATAATCAAAACAGCGCTTCAAGCGGTTACCTTTATGTCAACGAAAATTTTAAAGGGGTTTCAACTGATCAAATACCGACAGGGTCATTTTCGAGACGAAAAATGCTTCTCAACGGCAGTCAAGCCATGGCGCTGGGCGCTGTTTGTTGCGGATTGAAATTCTTTTCAGCCTACCCGATGTCGCCCGCCACACCGATTATGGAATTTATTGCCTCGGTGGCAAATCAATACAAGATTATCCTCGAACAGGCCGAAGACGAAATTGCCGCCATTAACATGGTTATCGGAGCAGCGTTTGCCGGTGTTCGGGCCATGACGGCCACTTCCGGTGGCGGTTTCAGCCTGATGGTTGAAGGATTGGGTTTGGCCGGAATGACCGAGACGCCGATTGTCGTTGTGGTTGCCCAGCGTCCGGGCCCCGCCACCGGGCTGCCCACCAGAACCGAACAGGGCGATTTACAATTTGTCATCCATGCTTCTCACGGAGAGTTTCCCCGGGCAGTTCTGGCTCCGGGCCATGCGGAGCAGGCCTTTTATTTGATGGCCAAAGCCTTCAATCTGGCCGAAAGCTATCAGACGCCGGTAATTGTTTTAGGAGACCAGCATCTCAATGATTCCTATTATACGTTAGACCATTTAGATCTGGATCAAATATTCATTGATCGCGGCAACATTCATACAGACCATCAGATATCTTCAGTGAGAGATTACAAACGGTACGCCTG
>JBFFCW010000080.1:0-11540 GCA_041559695.1 Desulfobacterales bacterium | reverse complement strand
TCGGTGTAAAATATTATAAGACCGTTATCAATTAGCTTACCGCGTTTGTTTGCCAAACTTTTTGTTAAAACACCCAAATCCCATATGATTATTTCCGGTTCTTCTTCGTACCAACTTTTAAAATCTGCCGGATGAAGTTTTTATCTTGAAACGCTCCCGACAAGGGCTATCATTGCTGCGTTTACTTTGAAGGTGGCGGTGGTTACGTCGCGATATCCATTTTTGAAGAAAGTAAAAAGAGAACTGTTGATGTTGAAACCAGAGAATTTCAATATCAGGTAAAAGGTTTTTTAAAGACGCTCTGATTTGTAACGTCTTGATCTCAAAATGCTCTCTACCAAGTGTATGAAAGAAAAAACTTGTGATTTCCAATAAGTCCTGTTATTTAATATCATCTAACCGTAACAAAAAGAAAACCGATCGCGCAAAAGGCAGAACGAGAGGCCTACCTTAATTTAGCTTCAGTTGACTCCAACCCAAAAAGCTCCCAAGCAAATTGCTCCGGAGCTTTGGAAAATGGTACGCCTGGCAGGATTCGAACCTGCGGCCTACGGATTAGAAGTCCGTTGCTCTATCCAACTGAGCTACAGGCGCACATTGAAAACTTTTCGATATCATATGTTCGCCTACATGTCCATAGAAATGCAGGCTTGAATTATCGTTGCCTGGTTCAAGAGGATGAATCTGGCGGATTTGTAAGATTTGGACAATTCCGATGAAAAAAAAACCAGTCAAACGCAAAAAGACCGCTAAAAAGAAAACCACCGCCAAAGCGAAAGCGAAAAAGACGGTCAAACGCGTCAAGACAACCATATCAGCAGCGGGTAAAAAAGACCTGAAAGTGCGCGCGAAAAAGAAGTCAGCGGGCAAGCTCTCTGATACAGCTCTGGTTAAATTTGACCCCCTGCAACGGTATCTGACCGAAATCAGCAGCTACAAATTGCTGACCCGCGAAGAGGAACGGGAACTGGGTATCAGGGTTCGAGAACATGGCGACAAGGATGCAGCGTATAAACTGGTGACCTCCAATTTAAGACTGGTGGTAAAAATAGCCCTGGAATTCCAGCGGGTGTGGATGCAGAATTTGCTGGATCTGATTCAGGAAGGCAATATCGGGCTGATGCAGGCGGTTAAGAAATTTGACCCTTACAAAAATGTCAAATTCTCGTACTATGCTTCTTTCTGGATAAAGGCTTACATACTCAAATTTATAATGGATAACTGGCGCCTGGTGAAGATCGGCACCACCCAGGGACAGCGCAAACTGTTTTTTAAGTTAAAAAAGGAAAAACAAAAACTGATCGATGATGGCTTTGATCCCAAGCCCAAACTGCTTTCCGAAAGATTGGGTGTTTCCGAACGTGAAATCATTGACATGGATCAGCGACTGGATGGATGGGATGTTTCATTGGATGCGCCGCTCAAGGAAGATTCGGACACCGAAAGAATTGAATTTTTAAGTACCAACACCGAATCCATTGAAGACCAGGTATCGAAGAAGGAAATTGAATTTCTGCTCCACAATAAAATTGCCGAGTTCCGCAAAAAAATGACTCCCCGGGAACTCGAGATATTCGATCTGCGCATTTTTTCGGATACGCCGGTGACCTTACAGGAGATCGGCGACCGTTATGGTATATCAAGAGAACGGGTTCGACAGGTTGAAAAAAATATCGTCAAGAAAATGAGGGAATTTTTTAAGCGCGAAATTCCTGACTTTGCTTCTTACACGGAATCCAACACAGCGGATTAAAACGCTGCCTGATCTGGAAACGTTTGAAATGGGTTCGAGATAGGATATACAGTCGTATGAAGGTATTACGTTTAGCGGTGACCCTATTTTTAGTGGTCGTTTTTTTTATCGGCGGGTGTACGAGCGCCTCTAATCTAAAAACGCCTCCCCCCTCTGGTCGTCCCATAATTGATCGACCCGAAAACCCGTATTATTACTTCACCGAGGCCCAGGTCGAAAAAAAGAAAGGCAATTTGGCAAAGTCCGCCGAACTGCTTAAAAAAGCCATCGAATTGGATCCGGATTCCATATATCTTAAGCGCGAGCTGGCCACGGTGTATTTACAGAACAAAGACGATGAAAACGCCATCAGTGTGCTTGAGGGGATCATTAAAGCGCACCCCGACGATGTGAAGTCTCTTATTATTTACGGCGGCATCAAACAAGTGCACAAAGATACCCAGGCGGCCATAGATGCCTATGAGAAGGTGATTGCCGAAGATCCACAACAGGAAAAAGTATACGCACTTCTGGGTGGATTATATATCGAAGCCGGGAAATTAGACCAGGCCGAACGTGTTTTTAATCAAATGATCGAAAATTTTCCGCGAACTTATTCCGGACACTTCTACCTGGGGAAAGTTTATGCCAAACAAGGCAAACTGAAAGAAGCTGAAAAGGAATTCAAACGAACATTAGAACTTGAACCCGAGCTTTTGGAGCCGCGCTATGAGCTTCTCGAACTTTACAAGGAGAAAAAGAATACCCAGGAAACGCTAAAAATTTATCAGGATATCTTAAAGCGCAATCCGAATAACATACGGGCTTCCATGGAGCTCGGCTATTACTATTATTCCGATGGCAAAGTGGCTCTGGCCGAGGAAATTTTTAAGAAACTAGGCCAGCGCAGTATCGCGGAGTTTGAAGTCATTGTTTTAGTCATTCAACTCTACCTTGACAAGAAAAAATATGATGAAAGCATTGTGATCCTCCAGGGAATGCTAAAAGCCGTACCCGACAGCCCGGAGATAAACCATGTCGCCGGGATCGCTTTTTATGGGAAAAAGGATAATCCCACCGCATTGAAGTATTTCATGAAGGTCACTGCGGAGTCTCGATTTTACGAAGATGCCGTCATTCATGCGTCCTATATTTTATCTGAAAACAAGCAAAACGAGAAAGCGATCCAACTTTTGCGCGACGCCATTGAAAATGAACCGCAAAACGCAGAATTTAAGTACTATCTGGGAACCTTCTATGAAGACTCGGAGCAATTTGACAAAGCCGCCGAATTCATTAAAGCGGCCATTGAATTAGACCAGAACAACCCGCGGTATCATTTTCGACTGGGTGTTGTTTATGACAAGTGGAATAGAAAAGAAGATTCCATGACGGCCATGCGCAAAGTCATCGAATTGGATCCCAAGCATGCCAACGCATTGAATTATCTTGGATATACCTATGCCGACCTGGGCACGAATCTGGATGAGGCTGAGCAGTTGATCAAAGAGGCGCTGAAATACAAGCCCAACGACGGCTACATTACCGACAGTCTGGGTTGGGTGTACTATAAAAAGGGTGAGTTTGAAAAAGCCCTGCAATATCTGCAAAAAGCAGTGCAACTGGTTCCGGATGACCCCATTATGTTGGAGCATCTGGGTGACGCTTATCTTAAATTAAATGATAAAACCAATGCGCTTAAATATTACAATAAGTCATTAAAGAATAAAGAAAAAGATAAAGAAGAGCTTGAAAGAAAAATTCGTTCTATCTCCTCTGATGGTTCCTAACCGGTATGAAATGGTATCGGATCATTATTCCCCTAATCGCCGCCCTCTTAATATCAAGCTGTGCCGTTTTCCGGCCCGCCAGAGAATTGGAAATCACCCCTGCCGAAAAGGCCAACGAGGTTCGAGATCTGCTTTCGGTCCTTAAGACCCGAAATGAAGCCCTTAGAAACTTCAAAGGGATCGGTAATATACAGATCCGGCAGGATAGCCGTCTGCAGCTTGATCAGCGGGTGGCCTGGATAGGAGAAAAACCGGTGAAGCTCAGCATCGCGGTGTTGATTTCCGGTTATCCGGCAGTCAAATTAGCAAACGATGGCAAATGGCTTTACTACCTGGAGGTTAGTGGTCAGGGTACAACGTTTAGGAAAATTCCGGCGAATGATCCGAGCTTAACAAAACTGATTTCGATTCCCATATCTTCCAGCGAAGTCATTACGCTTTTAGCCGGTCAAATTCCGATGCCCAAATTCGATTCGGCGGCATTAATCGAAGAAAAGGCGCCCCCTGGTTATGTTCTGGTTCTGAAAGAAAAATGGTGGGGTGTTCGGCAAAAAATATATTATGACCAAAGCGTATCCGAAGTCCGCCGGGTTGACGTATTTCAGCGATCCGGCGCATTGAAGTATCGTGCTGAAATTAAAAATCGGCAATCGATAAACGGATTTCAGGTACCGCTGCAATTAAGGCTGTTAACCCATGATGGGGCCGATTGCCTGCTGATAATTGAGCGTTACTGGGTCAATGTGGATCCGCCGCCCTCGGTGTTTGTGCTGGCACCACCGGACTAGAACCGACAGTTTTATAATATATTCACCGCAGAGACGCAGAGGGCGCAGAGTTTTTTTTAGAAGTAACTATTTCTCTGCGCCCTCTGCGTCTCTGCGGTGAGTACAGAAAATAGGATAAGGGAAATTTATTGATGATTGCAGAGATCATGGCCACCGGTGAAGAAATTCGGTCCGGAGCGCTCATCGACAGCAATTCGGCTTATATCGCCGCGAAGCTGGAAGAAAATGGCGTCGCCGTTAGCCGCCACATCTGCGTGGGTGACGATCTCGATCTTCTCATTGCTGCCTTTAAGGAGATTGGCGACCGCGCAGACATTGCAGTGGTCACCGGCGGACTGGGGCCGACATCCGATGATCTTACCTCAGAGGCCGCTGCCCGGGCGGTCGGCGCAACACTTGATCTGAACCCATCCGCGCTTGAATCGGTTGAAAAATTTTTTAAAGCCCGCCAGCGGGAGATAAACCCTGCCAGCCGCAAACAGGCGTTTTTGCCCGCTGGAGCGGAATGCCTGCAGAACCCGGTAGGAACTGCCCCTGGATTTCGTCTGGAAATCGGCAGATGCCTTTTCTTCTTCCTTCCGGGCGTACCGGGTGAAATGCGTCGCATGTTATCGGATATCGTTCTGCCGCAGCTCATCGGGCTCATGGGTGATAAGCGCCGCTTTTACCGCGTCAGAACCCTGTCGACTTTTGGGTTGACCGAATCCCAGACCTATGAGCGGCTTGCCGGGCTGGAAGAAGCCTTCCCACAAATGTCTCTGGGGCTGCAGGTCAGATTTCCCGCAATCGGGGTGAAACTTTATGCCAATGGCACCGATGATCAGCAATTGAATGACGATTTGGCGGCGGCTGTTCGATGGGTCATTGAAAAGTTGGGCAATAAAGTCTTCTCGCAGCTGGGTGATTCCATGGAAAAAACGGTCGGGCAACTTCTTAGAAAAAAACAGGCCACACTGGCACTGGCCGAAAGTTGCACCGGTGGCTTGATTGCTAACATGCTCACCAACGAATCGGGCAGCTCAGACTATTTTGTATTTTCCGGCATTACCTATTCGAATCAGGCCAAAATCGATATTTTAAATGTATCAAAAGAAACCATAATCGCGCACGGCGCCGTGCATGAGAAAACCGCCATCGAGATGGCCCGGGGTGCCTGCAAGGTCAGCGGTGCCAGGTATGGGTTGGCTACCAGCGGCATTGCGGGACCTACAGGGGGCACCGCAGAAAAACCGGTTGGCACGGTTTGTATCGGGCTGGCAACGCCACATGGCACTGCCGGTCATCGGTTTCATTTCTGGTTTGGCCGCCGGACCATGAATAAACAGGTGTTTGCGATGGCCGCGCTGGAGACACTGCGCCGCGAGTTGCTGGGCCTCGATCCGCCGCAATTTTAGTGTCAAATCCCGGGTTTTTTTTTAGAATACGAATTGCTTTTATCTATCTATTTTTTCAAATTAAAAGCACCGGTTAGTTTAGGTGTCAGGTGTCGGGTTTTCCGCCGAAGGCGGATCAGTTCTTTGCCGCGTGCAGCGGCTGTGACCGCGAGAGCAGGTGTCAGTGACCAGATTGCAGAAAAAACCAGCCTGCACTTTGTCTTCTGTCATCTGTATTCTGTGCTCTGTCTTTTCCTGACGCCTGAACACTAACACCTGAAACCATAAACTAGATAAATTCCGAATCTGAGTTGGAGTACCGGCTTGCAATTATTTTTATCTTTTCTTGGCGCCCTCATCGGCCTGTATTTGCTTCTTAGCCTGATTTTCACCTATGTTGTTCAACAGTTGCCGCGTAAACCGGTCACAGATCCTCCGGATTGGGGCCGGATTATCGATACCAAAATTCCAGCCATCGATGGAGGCCTCTTAGAGGTCTGGCGGATTGAACCGCAAAGCCCTTCAAGAGGTCTGGTGGTCCTGGCGCACGGATGGAGCCGCAATCGGGATCGCATGGTTTCCAGAGCCCGTATTTTTGCCCGGTGGGGCTTTACAACGGTTTTGCACAGCGCGCGGGACCACGGGGGCTCCAGCCGGCGCCGATTTATGAACGCGGTTAAATTTGCCGAAGACATCGAAGCCGTCATAAATTGGCTGGGGCAGCCCGTTGTGCTTTACGGACATTCGATTGGTTCCGCCGGCGCCATCATCGCCGCCAGCCGCAATCCGGCTAAAATCCGGATTCTTTTTCTGGAGGCCAGCTACGCGTACACCCGAGAAGCCCTGTTGAGCCTTTACCGCTGGGTGAATCCTTTTTTTGGCATTTGTTTCGGTCCCATGATCCTATTCTGGTTGAATTTGTTTTATGGCAATAAGCTGGATACGGTCAGTCCGGCACGGCTGGCTGCGGATATCAAAATACCGGTGATGCTGATTCACGGGGAAAGAGATCGAAGATTTCCCCTTTCGTTTGCTCTGGAATTAAAGCGCAGCTTTGCGCCGGGGCAGGTCGAGCTTTATGTGGGCGAAGGGGCCGGTCACAGTGGTTCCAGCCGGACTCCGGGTTATGAAGCGGCAATTAAATCCTTTGTGGATCGCCATCTCAACAAGGGTTGAATCAAACTAAAGATTTCTGATCTACCGAGCCGGGCTTTAGACGGATGGTCAGATATTCAAGGGAATACTGGTATGGTGGAAAAATGGAATATTGGGTATCAAAGGCGGATGGTGTCCTGATTTTAATTTTGGTTGCGGGTCAGATACATAAAAATAGATCTCATTTCGCTGAACCCCGTATTCCAACATTCCACTATTTCAGAACCCCATAATATTTGAATGAGGCAATGCAACCGATCTCTGAGCGGGCCAAAAGAGTAGAATCTCTATGTTAAAAAAGATCCAGTGCCTTTAGCAGCGGCTTGGGATCCACCAGGTGACGTGAAAACCATCCTTTGTATTCACTTTTGCCGATTCCCAGTGCCAAAGAAATGATTTCGGAAAAGTGCAGGATAGGCACTTTTTCTTTAAGAGAGCAGCGAACTTCCAGGTTCATATGGCACATGGCGCAGGCAGTTACGATACAATCTGCCCTGGCGTCGATTGCTCCCTGGATGATTTCATTGACCATGGGCTCGACAACTTCGGGTCGGGCAACGGTCAGAAAGGTTCCGCAACAGCGCGAAGAAAAAGACCATTTTCCCGGGCTTGCACCCAGGTTGGTTAAGATCTTTTCCATCAGACCGAAATAATTTTTTTCATGACGCATGATCGGCGGCCGGGCCAGCATACAGCCGTAATAGGGTACAAATTTAAGTCCCTCCAATCTGCGAATTCGATCTCTGGAATTGGCCAGCAGATCAATTTGGTCCAGAAATTCAAAGAAATGCATGATTTGCAGTTTGGCGTCAAACGGTTTGCCCCACGTTTCTTTATAGTGCCGGCGGGCGCCTTGGTCTTCTTCCAGGTGCAGATAAGCACTGCGCAGCCGCAAAAGGCAGCTGGGGCATGCCACCAGCAGCGGTCTATCCAAAGGCGCCAATGTAAGATTACGGCTGGCAAGATCAAAGGCCAGCCCGGTATCGACACTATGGGCCGAGGAGCTTCCGCAGCAGTTCCAGTCTTCAAGCTCGATCAAATTATATCCCAGGTGCTCAAAAAGGTAGATCAGCGAAGCATTGTTTTCCTGGGAGGTTGTTTTCAGCGAACAGCCCGGATAGTAAGACAGATCGATGAGATTTTGTTTGTCCATTTTAATTCATCTCTACGCAGTTGATTTTTGATCAAAAAGTTTTCTGATTTCAGCGATGTTTTTGCTTTTCGACGGCAGGAGTTCGAGTTTGCGCTTGGCAAACATCTTCATCCCCACAGCCATGTCGCTGAACCAGTCATGTTTTTTCAGTTTATAACGCATCATGACTTCCAGTTTGTGGGTACGGCCGTGACGCTGAATGGATTGCAGGACCGCCTGGTGAAAATTGAGAATATTGGGTTCGGCGACCGCCACGCCTTGTGCCATGGCCATTTGCCGCAGGGCGTCATTGACAGCCGGAATATCGATACAGTTGGGGCATTGAATCGAACAGGTATTGCAGCCAACGCAAATCCAGATTCCGGAGCTTTCCAGGGCTTCTTTGCGCAGGCCCAGCTGCACCATTCGAATCACACGATTGGGCGGATAATCCATGGCCCGCACAAAGGGGCATCCACCGGCACATGTCTGACAGTGCCAGCACTTGTTGATTTCTACGCCGGATCGGCGGATGACTTCGCCGGCAAAGCCGGAGTCCGTTTGATTTAAATTCACAATTTCTGCCGGTATGGCATTCGGTTTTGGGTTCATGATTCACCTTTGGTATATTGACGGATGGATCGCCAGTGAAAAAGGTTAAAAGGCTTAAAAAGGGCGGGGGCAGTTTAAATTATTTCGAAAAGAACGGATTGGCCGTCAGTGCGATGACACTGCACATTTTTTTTTACAGCTCCCGGATACCAATATCCTTTTTTACTATTTCGCGTTTACCGATTCTTCTGAGAATGAGCAGGCCTTTATATCCGACCAATTTAGTATGAAATAGATACTACAATGTGTTCATGCCTGTCAAGTGGATAGCGGTTTAGGGGCACAAATGCGCAACGAAATTATATCCATACATGCGGGATGGCTGATCGACGGCAGCGGCGATGGGGTACAATCCAAAATGCGGCTCGGCCTGGAAAACGGAACCATTCAATCTATCCGCAAAATAAACGAGCCGGTGCCGAATTCCACAAAACCGGAAATGCCGGTTTTGGATCTTTCCGGCTGTACCCTTTTACCCGGGCTAATCGATTGCCATGTCCACCTGGCCATGTCGCCGACCGCCCGTCGGAACCCATTCGCAACCACAGCCGCTGACGGGCCCGGTCGGTTTCGCGGACGGATCTTAAAGCATTTAAATCAGCTTCTTGACAGGGGCGTGATGGCGGTGCGTGATGGCGGAGACCCCGGCAACCGTGTTCTACTGTACAAAGCAAACCCGGGCACCAATGATCATCCTGTTCATTTGTGCGTGGCCGGCAAGGCCTGGCATCGGCAGGGGCGTTACGGTCATCTGATCGGCTGTGCGCTACCGCCGGACCGGACCCTGGCAGAAACCATTCTTGGGGAGAAAAAGGGCGTTGATCATATCAAAATTGTCAATTCCGGTCTTAACAGTTTGAGCTGTTTCGCCAAAGAAACCGAGCCGCAGTTCGATTCAGCTGAACTGAAAGCCGCAGTACGGGTGGCCAGGCAGTGCGGTTTAAAAACCATGGTGCACGCCAACGGCAAATTGCCGGTGAAAATTGCGGTTGATGCGGGCTGTGATTCCATTGAACACGGTTTTTTCATGGGAAAGGATAATTTATACCGGATAGCGGACAGGGGGGCAACCTGGGTGCCGACCGCCTTGACCATGAAGGCGCTTGGCGACCAGACGAAGCGCCAAAGGGTCAATGCAGATGTGGTGCAGAAAAACCTGGAACACCAAATCGAACAGATTCAAACGGCACGTGAAATAGGGGTGCGTATTGCCCTGGGCACCGATGCCGGCAGTGCCGGAGTTGTGCACGGGCAGGCGGTTATCGGAGAGATGCGGATATTTCTGGACGCCGGGTATTCGATTGAAAAGGCGGTGCGGTGCGCTACACATAACGGTGCCTTGCTCATGAGCTTACCACGGGCCGGCCAACTTAAGGAAAATATGCCCGCCACATTTATTGCTGTCAAGGGCGCCCCATCTCAATTGCCTGAAAGCTTAGATCAGATAAAAATGATATTTTATGAAGGAAATAAAATAAATATAAATACTTATAGTTTATAATAAAAGTAATACTTTATTTTATATCGGACTTCAGGAAGGTCTGAAACCAAAGGCTTGCCTGCTGCAGAAACGTCTGCTGGTCAGCGGGCTGGCTCATGCGGTGGTCACTGTGCGGCAATACGACCAGTTTTTTAGGCTCGTTGACGCGTTCATATATTTCTTCTGCGTGGGCCGGGGGAACGGTTTCGTCGGCAGCGCTGTGAAAAATGAGTATGTTGCACAGACCCGCAAGCGGGATGCGAATATCAAAGGGGTCTCTTTTAAAAGGGATATCAAGCCTTCCAGCGGGATGTTGATGCGGCGCTACCAGATCGGCGCTGCGAATCGGGGCGGCCCAGGTGACAACAGCCCGGGCGGCAACATCACGTGCGGTCGCCAGGCAGACGCTGCCGCCCATACTGCTGCCGAAAAGCCCCATTTGATCGCCCAGATCATCTCTGGCCTTGAGCATATTTGCTGCGGATTCCAGGTCTGTGCAGCGCGCATCCAGCGAGGTGACGACCTCAAACGGTGCTCTGCTCTCACCGCAGCCCCGGTGATCAAAGCGAAAATAGGCCATGTTGAGTCTGTTGCAGTGCTTTGCGAGTTCAATCTGCTTGGGCGAATTTTTATCGCTGAACAGCCCGTGGCATCCAATGACGAACGGGGAAGTGGTCACCCGCGGCAGATGAAGATAGCCTTTTAGCGTAAACCCATCCGCTTCAAATATTATCTCTTCTATAATGGATTTTTTCTTTGAATTGACCATGGTGCCCATTTAGTGTAGGTTTTAAGCGATCGAACATTATTTTTTAATTTTTTTATATAGTATATTAACAGTAGGTTAGAAATTTAAAACTCAATATATACTTTAATATATAACACTGCAAATTGACTTTTTCATCAAAGCGCAAACAGCGATGAAAGTGAAAAAAGGCCAATCAATCGAAGTTGAAATCAGCGGCATTGCCTTTGGCGGAAAAGGCCTGGCCCGCATCAACGGCATGGCTGTCTTTGTGGACCAGGCCGTACCCGGTGATCAAGTCCTGATTCGCATCACTCGCAAGAAAAAGAACTATGCGGAAGCGCGGGTCATGGAATTGCTAAAAGCCTCACCCGATCGGGTTGATCCACCCTGTATATACAGTGGTTTTTGCGGCGGCTGCAAGTGGCAATTTTTGGAATATGCGGTTCAATTAAAATACAAACGTCAGCATGTTCAAGAGTCTATTGAGCATATTGGACAAATCCGGGATGCCCGAGTTCATCCCACCATACCCTCACCGCAGATATTCGGCTATCGCAACAAAATGGAATTCTCCTGCACCGACCGTCGGTGGCTGACGCCTGATGAGATGCAACGGCCTGAAATTGATAAAGGCTTTGGCATCGGCCTGCATGTGCCGGGAACGTTTTTTAAAGTATTTGATACCAAAAGATGTCTGCTGCAGCCCGATTTGGGCAATCAGCTGCTCGAT
>JBFFCW010000079.1:0-11764 GCA_041559695.1 Desulfobacterales bacterium | reverse complement strand
TGCCAGTTCTGATTTAAGCTGGGCGTCTTCGCTAAGCTCCAGGGCCAGTGTGTACAATTCGCGCGCGTCGTGGTAAAAGCCGGCTTCCAGCATATCATCCGCATTGTGTTTGTGACTATGGGCCAGGGATGCTCTTGTGTGCTGGATTTTTTCCTGGAGCCGCGATTTTAGATTATCGTTTTGCGGCCGCGTCTTTTCCAATTTATCCAGAGCCCGTTCGTATTCGACCTTGGCTTTACCCCAAAGATCATCCGCCAACAGCTCATCACCCTTTTGTTCGTGCGCTTCAGGGGTCTTTCCCGAAAATATTTTTAAAAAGGACATGGTTGCTCCCCGGGCGACATGCGGGTTCTGTAAATTTCCAAAAATAAAACATACTAGCCCTGAGCTGGGCTAAAATGATGTATTTTGGAATATAAGCACAGATCCGTTTATCAACTTACTAGATATTTTCTAGTAAGAAAGCTTAAAAATTTTCAATCTAGTAACTCGGGCTGGGCGGCATTTATTGTCCGAGAAGCAGTAGATTGAAAAAAAGAAGGCACCTTGATTGCGATGCCTTTCATCTGAATACGCCCAAATTCCTTGGTTTATCTGCCGGGCACGATAATGCGGGATTCCTGTTTTTCAACACGGTTCTGTTCCTGCTCCTGATATTTTTTGGCTTCCTCTGCCAGTCGATCCATTGCCACTTTCATGGCCTCCGGAAATTTTTTGATCGCCTGCTGCAGATCCTTGGCCTGAATTACCGCCTGAAGCGGCAAAGGTCCGCCGGGAGTCATCAGGGAGGTTTGCCCCACGAAAACCGATTTTCGAGTTTTATCAACAGCGCCATCGGACTTAACGGGTGTCATCCGTTTGATCATGCCGACTTTAAGATCCGTGAAAGTTTCTTCTTTAAAAAGGTTGCCTCTATCGATCTTCAATTCCGTCTGTGGATTTTGCTGTTCAGCCATTATAGGGTCTCCTTAAACTGCCTGTGTACGTCAAATTGTCATGCAATTTGGGCCTAATGCTCAAATACAGATCAACCCGGATTATAATCACCAATAATTTAAATGGGCAGCCTACCAGATCGAAACGTATAACGCAACTTGTTTGGGGTCGTTGTCTCCCGTGGTTTTGAGGGTATGGCGGGAATCCTGAAATGGTTTTACGAATTCATACAATATGATGATTATTTTGCCGTAGCGAGATTTCGGTCCAGGTTCAGCAAGCGATTTTTTTTGTATGAATTTGTACAATAAATTTGATTTTCAAAAGTCTAAGATTCTTTTGATTTCACGAGCCTGCCGATGGTCAGACCCTGGACGATGATGGAAAATACAACAATAGCATAGGTAACCGCCAGAATGGCTTCGCGATTTTCACCGGCCGGCAGGGACAATGCCAGGGCAACCGAAATGCCGCCCCGCAGGCCTCCCCAGGTGAGGATTTTGATCACATGGGGGCTGAAGGTGCGGAAACGCCTCAGAATTACCACCGGTATTCCAACACAGACAAAACGAACGGCCAGCAGAAGGGGAATGAGAATGATTCCTGCTAAAATGTAAGCCCGGTTAAAGGTCAGAATCAAAACCTCAAGGCCGATCAGCACAAAGAGCACCGCATTTAAGATTTCATCAACCAATTCCCAGAATTTGTCAAGATGATCGCGGACCTCATCGGACATGGCCAGCATGCGTCCGTGATTGCCGATGAGCAACCCGGCCACAACAATGGCAATCGGGCCGGAAATGTGCAGCACATCGGCGAGTGCAAAACCGCCGGTTACCAGTGCCAGGGTAATCAGGATCTCTACCTGATAGTTCTCCACACTTTTAAGCATCCAATACGCAATGGCCCCGATCAGCAACCCGAAAATCAATCCACCCACCACCTCTTTCAAGAACAGAGCCGCCACTGAAGCGGCGGTGACCCCCTGGGTTCCGGTCGCTATTTCCAGTATAACCAGAAATACAACCACAGCGACACCGTCGTTGAATAACGATTCGCCGGTAATTTTGGTTTCAAGACTTTCCGGTACACCGGCCTTTTTTAAGATACCCATTACCGCTATCGGGTCCGTAGGTGATATCAGGGCACCGAACAAAAGGCAGTATATGAAAGGCAATTCAATGCCGAGCCATCCCAGAACCCATAAGCTGGCAAACCCGATAATAAAGGTAGATCCGATGACTCCCAGAGTTGCCAGCGTGCCGATGATATATTTTTGCTTGGCCAGATCTGCCAGGTTGACATGTAAGGCCCCGGCAAACAGTAAAAAGCTGAGCATGCCGTGGAGTAAGGTTTCATCGAAATCAACGCTGTTGAGCAAAAGGCGGGCGTCTTCTTTTAAGCCAAATCCCAGCGGCCCCAAAGCGATGAGCCCCAGCGATACCAGAAGGGCGATTGCCATCAGGCCGATGGTGGTCGGCAACCGGATAAAGCGATGGTTAATATAGCTGAAGCCAGCAGACAGGGTTATCAAGACGGCCAGGATATTAAAAAGTTTCATGAACCCAAATCCTATTTTTGAGATAGGTGAATGGTTGTTGGTGTACGATCCACGATGTTGGATACTGTATTTTAGGCGCAAAGGGCAAGCAGGAATTCAATTGTTTGGTTATTGTCCGGCGGTATGGGGGGCATTTGGGCCGATTTGTGCCCACCTGCATACAAGTGACTGAATGCTTACGCTAATTTTCTTGCTTTTACGGCGGCAAACATTATCTTAAGGATTCAATTTGGGCTACAGCAAAATCATTTGCTTAAAAAACTCACAAAAAGGAGATCCAGCTATGGCGAAACGAGTTGTTATCGACGCCGATGAATGTATCGGATGTGAAAGCTGCGTTGAACTTTGCTCAGAGGTCTTTGCGTTTAACGAAGCTGAGGAAAAAGCTGAGGTCATCCTGCCCGAAGGCGGGCCGGAAGACTGTATTGAAGAAGCCATCGAGACGTGTCCGGTGGAATGTATTTTCTGGCAGGACGACTAATCCCCTGAGGGCCGGTTTAAAATTCTCGCATAAGCTCTTTGGTCAGCCGGTTGAGCCCGTTGCCCGTTTGCCGGTTAAAAAAATAAAATCAGACCTTCTTCCTTTTTTAACGGGCTCAACGGGCTCAACGGGCTCAACCGGCCAACCTGGCTTTTTTCACCTGACTTGCCCGACCGACGTGGTGGTCGGGGCGATGGGTGTGGGTTTTGGCCTGGATCGACGCATTAATGCCCGCATGGTGACTGAAGAAGCCAGACTTCCCGCCGGCAGTACCGCCGCACAGATGATAAATCCGGGAGCACCCAGCAAAAGCAAAAGGAAGCCGCAGGCGATAATGGTTGCCAGAAAGATCGCATGCCCGGCCATGACCGTCGTGGGCCTTTTTAACCAGGCGGCAAGCCCTTCACTTTGCGCCCGGACAGCCACACTAAAGGGATAAAATATCAAAGCGATGGCAGTGACCCTGACCAGTCCCATATCGACCGGTTTCAATTTTTGCAAGGTGATGTAATACAATTCAATCGGGCCGGGCACAATAAAAATCAGTGGCAGCAGTCCCAAAACCACTCCGGCCGCCAGAGCAAATCGAAACGTCAGGCGATCTTTGAGGTCCGGCGGTGGAAATGCCAGTACGGTGGTCTGGATGCGCGTTGCCGCAAATGCAACTGGATTGGCCAGTCCCAGAGCCAGATAGCAGATTGGCAATACGCGCTCGGGATCCGGCGCCCTGGCGATAAATGCACCCATAATGATCGCCGAAGCAGTGAGTAAATAACCGCCGATTGACAGCGGCAGATTGAAGAAGAAAATTTCACCGGCTCTCGGCGGAGTTGCCGCTGAAGATTTCAGTTTTTTTAGAAATGGATGGGCAAATAATCTCGCCAGCAGGCATTCAAGGGCTGCCGGCAACGTCAGGCAGACCACTGCCCAGACCGGCCCCACCAGATCCATAATACAGAAAAGCGGGGAGAGGGCGGCAGTTACGAAAATTCGGGCTATCGTTGCCAGACTGGCTTTTCCAGCGGCTTTGCCAATGTACATAATGACGAGATAGGGGGTGCGCAGAAAGAATAAAAACTGGACCGGGATGGTGGCCAGCAGCGTGATTTTAGCCGGTGATGCGATGGAAGGCGGAAGCCCGATCAAATTGCCGAACAGCAGGTGCGAAAGCCAGGGGATACACAGGGCAGCCTGAACCGCAATTACACCGGAACCTGTCATCAGGACGACATTTCTAAATTTTTGATAGCTTTCTCGGGAGGTGGCATAAATCATGCCCGTTGTCACATAGGAGATGCAGAACATTCCCAGAAAGAGCATTATGGTGGTTGATTGGGCCAGTCCGGCAAGGTTGAGCGGGCCGCCGGGGCCGCGCGAGGCAACCATCGCTACCAGGGGGTAGGAAAGGGCCTGCGATGCCGCCTGAAGTGCCAGTGGTATAAAAAATCGAGTGAGTTGCCGGTTGTTACGAGTGGGTACAGATTCCATTTTGTATATGATATATCACCACGAAGGGCACGAGGCTCACAAAGGGCTTAAAAACTATTTGTTTAAAAGCGATCTTCCAATTAATCTCTGTATTCTTCGTGATCTTCGTGGTTATTTTTTTTGTTTTGATAACCCGGAGGCTTTTTTTATTCGTTAAACTCACCGATGAGCTTTACTTCCCTTTCAAGCCTTACGCCGAACCGCTCCCATACCCTATCTTCGATTCTGCGGATCAGGCTGAAGACATCGGCGGCGTTCGCTTTGCCGGTGTTCAGAATAAATCCGGCATGTTTGGAACTGACCATGGCAGCACCGATGCGTTCACCCTTCAAGCCGGCTTCTTCGATTAATGCGCCCGCATAATAACCCGGAGGGCGTTTGAAAACACTGCCGCATGAAGGGTAATTCAACGGTTGTTTTTTTGCGCGTAAAGCCAGGATATCATTCATCCGTTGCGTTAACGTGCCGGCAGCTGTTTTTTTAAAGCGGAATTCCCCGGCGGTAATCACCACCCGCTCCAGCTGCGGAACCCGCCGGTAGCCGAAATTAATTTCATCGCGCCCGGCTTCGAAAGGGCTGCTGTCCAGTTGAAAACCTTTCACTTTAACGGTTGTCTGCTCGATCGCCTGTCCGAAGGCGCCAGCATTCATGCGCAGCGCGCCCCCCACACTGCCGGGGATTCCAGCCATCAGTTCCATACCGCCGAGCCCCTGGTCAACCGCATCCTGAATCAGGTCCAGCAAACGGGTGCCGGCCATGACGGTGGCGGTTGTGCCATCAAAGCGCCATCCGCTGAGATTGGCGCCCAGATAAAGAATGACCCCCGGCCAGCCTTTATCGGAAACCAGCAAATTCGAGCCGAGGCCCAGGATAAACAGCGGGATGTCGGTCTCACGCAGGATCGCGAGCACCTCCCCGATGCCGTCCTCGTTTGCGGGAGCAGCCCAGACCGCTGCCGGGCCACCGATTTTATAGGCGGTATAGGGCGCGATCATTTCATCGGTTTTTACTTCGATCCCTGCCACACCGGCCAGTTGATCTGCGATACCTGCAACATCAAAATTTATGCTTTCAGTCACCTCACTCTCCTTGTACCCACGAACACACCAGATCAATCTGCGCGAAGGTTTCTGGCGATGAGCGGTCCTGCGTTGCCGTGTTTTGCCGAAGATGCTGAATCATCTGAAGAATTTTTTGGCCGGACGCGTAGCCATGCCGGGCCAAATAACATCCGACAACGGTACCGGTGCGGCCGACTCCGCCCAGGCAATGCAGGTAAACGCGCTTATCATTGCGGATATTATGGTCGATCCGGTCAAGAATTTGCGCCATTTCAATACGTGTCGGAATTGACATATCTTTGATGGGCATCCGGTCAAATGTAACCTCACCATCTAACGTTCGGCTAATGGAACGCACCTGGGCCTCATAAGGGACGACCGGTTTGCCGTACCAGATAATTTCAGCATCCCTCATCAAGCTGATGAAATGGCGGATGCCGCACTCCAGCAGTGCGCTTAATTTTGGGTGAGCGTCCTGGTTATGCACCGATCCCGGATAATAGCCGGCCATTAGCCGGTCCGGTACGACCCGGTATGCCTGATCAAACGGCACTTTATTGTTTAAATCGATCTTTAAAAATTGGGTGGCCATGCATATCACCGACTCCGCCAACGTATTCGTTTCATTGGCGAAAACAATCAGAGGTGTTCCCGTTAAAGCACAAAATCCTGTGGAAAGCAATTTTAGGTGCGGCCTTTGCTAAACCATCCCGCATCGCGCCGTTATCATTTAATAGCTCACATGGTGAGGCGTGCACCGCATTGACTGTAAGAAATCAGGCGCCAGGCCGACATATTTTTGGTGAAGGCCAAAAAAAATCAAAAACCTGTTATGTTCCGGGAGGTCCATTATGTTCGGAAAAGTAATAATATCAAAGATAATTTTATTGGTGCTGATTTTGGGCATTGCCCTGAGCCAGGCATTTTCCAGCGTCATTGAGGAAAAAGGTAAAACCTATATTGTCGATCGGCATGGCGAACGCTGGGATGTTACCCAGGCCCGATCGATTGGTTTTGAGCCCCATCGTTTTCAACATGGAATCGGCCGTAATGCATTTATACCGCTCGATGATTCACAGTTTAGCAGAGATAACGCCGGAGTGCGGCGCAATGAACGCGTTATCGGCATCACCGAAGGTGAACATGCCAACGCTTATTCTGTGTCAAAACTCTGGCGACACGAGGTGGCGAATAGTTTTATCGGTGACCGTCCGATTGCAGCGGCTTACTGACCGCTGGTAAATTTAGCGGCTGTGTACAGCCGCCAGATAGACGGTCGCGATATAACGCTGGTGCCTTCAGGCTGGACCTATGACAGCACCTTTGTATTGTATGATAAAGAAACCGGATCGTTGTGGTATCCGAACGCTGACGGGCTGATGAGCATCCAGGGCGTTTATTTTAAAAGACAGCTCCCCGGGCTGGCCTTCGAGGATACCAAATGGAAAGAGTGGGTGAAAAAACATCCGCATTCTAAAATTTTGAAATAATCTCGGTTTAGTGTTTTCAGAGGTTCAAAGTTCAAAGGTTCAGCGGTTGCCTTGCCTTAAAAAAAACTCAAGTTTTTCCTGTGGTTGCCGATAAATTTTCTGGTAGGGGGGACTCAAAAAAAAGGAGGGCAACCATGGAGACTCAGGATTTTTTACGAGTCATCAACGAATTGGATTTCATACTGGATGACATTGATGAAATCAGTGGGCAACTGGATCTGACCAAAGCCGAAAACAACAAGATGTTTCAAGCGATCAGCAGCATTGAAAAAACAAAAAAAATTCTCGTTGATCTTTTTCCCAGCATAAAATCTCTTGATTATGACGTACGTGAAGATCTGACAGCCGAACTCATAGAAAATTAGAGTCGGCTGAAAGGCATCAGAAGGGGGACGGGCGGCCCCGTATGGGGCCTGCCGATAAGGATAATGAAAGCACGAGCCATACGGTTAAACATCCCGTGGTATAACCTGTTTTCAGCCGCGCTAAACAAATTTGATAAAGACGACTGCGTGACGCTGTCGTTATCGGTGTCTTTTGTTTTTTTGCTATCGATCATTCCGTTTTCCACTTTAAGCATTTTGATTTTTGATCTGATTAAAGGTCTCTTTATTTCCAATAGCGCCTGGGAAGGCAATATTTCGGAGGTCCTGGCGGAAGAAATAAACCATATCATTCCTTTCGTAACGAAGAATTGGATTAAGGCGCATGTGATTAACCCGGATGCCTACGGGTCCTTTAAAGCCATTAATTTTTTAATGCTGCCGATCATCAGCGGCCTTTTTTTCAAATCGCTTGAAACCTCATACCGCAAGATATTCCAGCTTCCGCCCCGGCATTTGCTCTTTGGGCAAGCGTTCTATGTCATTATCAGCGTTTTTGCCGGTTTACTTTTTTTTATGTCCAACTTCATTCTGATTATTCTTTCAACGGTCATATCCCATATCTTAAATGCCATAAACAATGCGCCCTATGTCAATCAAATTTCCCAAATGGCCATGACCGCATTTACTTCTCATCGAATCAATGTGTTATCTGTAATTGTGCTGATCGCTTTTTATCTGGCCACCATCAAGTTGTTTCTGAATATAAAAATACAGCTGCGACACCGATTGGTTTCAGCCCTTGTCTTTTGCCTGCTGTGGATCGTGGCCCGTAAACTTTTCAGCGTGTATATCAGTCATATCACCGAGGTTAACGTATTGTATGGTTCCCTTAGCTCCGTTATCGTCATCTTAATGTGGATTTTTTACTCATCTCTGGCGCTGCTATTTTCTGTAGAAGTTCTTCACGCCCTGCATTCCGGTCATTATCACTATCGACAATGGTAGTGTGAAATACCCCTTAAAGACAAGAAAGTGACGAAAGTGAGTTAACGTGACGAAAGTATTTAGAGTTACGGTCTCGCTTTGCTCCATCTTTTTTATTTGATCGTTCGACCCCGAGGTTCTCGATGGGCAGAATTCCTTGACTTTAGTCACGCTAGCTCACTTCCAACGTTGCGCACTTGTTTGTCATAACCCCTTCGTCCCAATCGAGAATCGCATGGTTGCTTTCGCAGTAATCCTGCCTATATTAGTCTTACCGAATTTGAACTTTTTACGATAAACCAAGGAGCGATCAATGAGTGAACCAATTCGAATTTCTCCTCAGGAAGCAAGGCAAAAAGTTACGGCAGGACAGGCGCTTCTGGTCTGTGCTTATGACGATACCGACAAATTTACAACCCATCACCTTGAGGGGGCACTGTCTTTTTCGGAATTCCGGGCGAGACTGCCCGGGCTTGCCAAAAATCAGGAGATGATTTTTTACTGTGCCTGACCGCAGGAGGCCAGTGCCGCCGGTCTGGCGGCAAAATTAATTAACGATGGCTACACCAACGTAAACGTCATTAAGGGCGGTGTGGAATCCTGGAAAGCGGCCGGATATGCCGTGGTTTAATCGTAACCCACCTGCAATTTTTTGGCCCTGTGGGGGGGGGGTGCGATTTTTTCTTTAATCAGCCGAATTTTCAGGAAGATATTGACATGTTTTCCCTCCCAGTTTAAACAATAAACTGTCCCTGCAGAACAATTATCTGAGGGAGGATATGAACATGACCCCTTTATTGCGCAGCGCTATTTTGACATGCTGTTTCCTGATTTTGACTGGCTGTGCCAGCGACGGTATCCCGAAGTGGAGACAATTTCACGGTAATTCAGCGGGCCAGGGCTACATACCGGTGGAAAGCGGCTTTGCGCTTTCTTCGGCGTGGGTTGCCGGACCCTATAAACTTACGAGTTCTTCTCCGGTCATCGGGAACGATATCAATGGTAAGCAAATCGTTTATGTCGGTACCGTGGATGGTGCACTGGTGGCCATCGATTCAGAGGATGGTAATGAGCGCTGGCGTCGTTCATTCGCTTCCAACGATAAAATTGCCCATATTGTCTCCACCCCCGCTGTCTCCAGAAATGGAGATGTTTATGTTATTACCCTGCACCCATCGGCCAACCGGCGTTTCAGAAGTGTTCTGCACAAGGTCGATGAATTCAGTAGAATTCGTTGGTCTTATGCGTTCACGGATAACGGATTTACATCCGGCTCTCCCAGAATTTTGAAATGGGGTGCAGAAACGCTTATTTTTGTTTACCTGACGGCTGTCGTCGATGATGACCCTCAGGGAGCGCTTTTGGTTTTGCGCGACAACGGTAAAACAGTTGACAAACTCGATCGCAAGGCCTTAGGCCGCTGTAACTGGGGCAGTGCCGAGCAGCGTGCCAACCGTCAAGATGTGTTCGATTCATTTTCGACGGTCGAGAAATTCATTTTCGCAAATCCTGCTGAAACCGGCGGCCGTGACCTGCCGGATATATTTGTCGATCCGACGCTGGCTGTTTTTACGGATAGAAAAAGACCACTGATCGCAATTGCAGATAGCCTTTGCAGCATCGGTGCCTATGAATGGGATGATAAATTATCTGTTGTCTGGCGGGAATTTCATCCGTTTGAAAAGCACTCCTCCACCGCTCTGTTGCCCAACGGCATGATGGTTTTCGGGCGACAGGATGGAAAGACGCTGGCCTACGATATGGAAACCGGTGTCAACTTGTGGGAGCATGACGCCGGCCGGCCGGTCTTTGCGACTCCGGCGGCAGCCCCCGGGGAGAACCTCTTTATTATCGCAAAGGATCATATTGAGGTTCTACGCCAACAGGACGGCAGTCTCGTTCACGATGGAGAGTTGCCGCGCAAATTTGCCTTGTTAGATCAAACTTACGCTTCGCCGGCAGTAAGCGAAAATTGCTTATATGTATCTACCCGCGCGCTGCTTTCCTTCAGCCACGATTTATCAACCCGCAGTCAGGATAACAACTTTAGCGGAAACGGCCTGGCATCCATTGCCCTGGCAAATAACGGTGCGCTTTACGCTGTGGGCGCTGATGGAACCATCCACAAATATCTGGGGCCAAAATAAAATTTAGCGGATAACCCCCGAAGGCTGGCAACACTTCACCGGCGCACCCTCTCAAGGACCACCTCTTTGTCCCGCTTCATATCTCTGCCTGGCTCTGCGATATTTCTCTTTTTCTTCTTCAGTTAAATTTTCCTGATGCGCACAACTTAAAAAGAGCATGATGCCGGCAAACACCAATGCAATGAGTTTTTTCACCGTCCGGCCTCCTTTTTTTATCCATCCACGTTTGGATGACACGCCTTGTTTTTTCGGATCTATGGTTTGGAAATTAAATGTCAATGAATGCCGCCGCAGGGTGGTTGAAATGAGCAGACGCCGGCATTGCAGCTGCGGACTTATTTGGGTTTGCCTTTTTGAGATTTTTGGGAAGTGCTTTCGGACAACCGCTCCATCACTTCCTGCCAGTCTTTTACGGTCTGTTCTTTTTGGTTTTGATCAAACGTGTATCGTTTTTTTATATGGTCGGCCGCCGTGGCAATCACGCTGGCCGGACCGATGATGCCATAAAGATTGATGCTTTTTTCTTTTAAGGCGTTGAGCGTCTGCTCTCCCTGCCACTGTAAAACCGGTGCGTCCGGAAACTCCATTTCATCCAGCCAGCTTCGAGCCATGCGGATGCCGGTAAACCGGCTCAAGTAGATAACGCGATATTTCTTGAGCAGTTGTTTAACGGCCTGGCGACTGGCGCCGGCTGCGATATCTGAGATAAATGCATCTTTGAACCCACCTTCGATTCCAATCAGAACCGCCGGTTCGCTTTTTTTCATCACCAGTAGCAGACCGGCACCGCTTTCCCCTTTAGAGGTTGCCCTGACGTGAATGAGTCCCGCACGCCGGGGTTTATATTTGCGATACCCGTAGCCATCACCGCCGGTTAGATTTTTACCCAAGCGTTTATCATTCAGATAAAATTCCACCAATCTTCCGCCGTCGGCAAAAATTCTTCCCTTGGTCAACACTTTTAAATATACCGGTGTTCCGACGGTTGTCACCCGGTCGTAAACAATAACAGCACTCAGGCCGCGGGCGGCGGGCAAAATTGAAATTCCTAAAATCAGTAAAGCAAACCACAATTTTTTTGCCAGATAAGCCTTCATTTTCGAATTCTTGACACCTTACACAGGTTTTCATAAAATACAGTTAAATTATCGCGATAATGCATATAGCGTCCAACTGCCGTGTTGCCCCGCCAAAGCGGGATTTCACATCTATTTTCCAATACAACAATTTTACCTTTATCATGACCGAATGGGCTGAGCCAAGAGATTTTAGGGAATGGGCGAAAAGAGT
>JBFFCW010000078.1:0-11987 GCA_041559695.1 Desulfobacterales bacterium | reverse complement strand
GTAAATTTCTAAACTTTATCAATAGTTTCGCTTAAAATATGCGCTTTAAATTTATCCAGCCCATGGAATAATGAAATACTGGATAAATGGAATATTGGGTAAATCGGAAAATCGCCTAATTCATAATCTCCCATCCGTCAGTCCCATCATTCCAGTATTCCATCATTCCAGTATTCCATCATTCCAATATCCCTTACAAGTGGTTAAAAATCTTTCAGGTCTCGTCCCTTTGTTTCTTTATATAGAACTTATAGTAATCGTCATCTTCTTCCATACCGATGAATTCATGTCCGCACTTTTTGCACCAGTCCGGGATATCCTCCAGGGCCCCGTCGTAATCGGTCAGCACTTCCAGCACCTGTCCCTTTTTCATACATTTCAACTTATCGCCCGGTTCCAGCAGATGCATGGGACACATGCGACACACCAGATCCAAAGATTCATCGGAATCCTGACCCTTTACAAATTTCATCGTAAATACCTCAATCGTTCTTGTGGGGAACCATCAGCATAATTTTTATAATTTAAAGAATTGGTTGATATTAATACCACTTTGTAGTAATGTCAAGGCCGATAATAGGTTATGGTTATTACTTAATTAATAATATTATCAGATAATTAGAACCATATCGCCAAAGAGGTATCTCGGCACAATCCGCCAGATCACATTGTAGATTGGATAGACACAAAGTGCCATATATGACATGAACAACATACATTAATAAACAAGTGATCTTTTATATCAATCTGTTTTCACCTATAAATGTTATCGTCGCCTTTGAGCTTTATGCGGATATCATTTACCTTTTGCTCCGGAGAAACGTATGCTTTCATCACACGGTAATCGAGGAATGGTTGGACAAATTTTAGGCCTTCTGTGCGCCCTTTTGCTGAGTTGCTCAGGAGAGTCCGAGCCCACATTCGTCGATTTCTCGCAGCGCATGACCATCAAGCGACCGGGAGAAGAATCCCCGCAAAGCCCAAATTTTAAGGTTGCCGTAGGGTCTATGATTTCAGCTCAGGAAACGGCGGTTCACTACCGGGAACTGCTGGACTATATCGCCGGGAAGTTAGGGCGGGGAATCCAGCTTGTGCAGCGCAAGACTTACGGGGAGATCAATAAGCTGATCGGTCAGGGCGAGATCGATTTCGCCTTTATTTGCTCGGGGCCCTATGCCACCGGCCGGGAAAAGTTTGCTTTCGAAGCGCTGGCCATGCCTCAGGTGCGAGGATCACATCTTTATCAATCCTATTTAATTGTCAACAAAGACAGTCCTTTCCAAACACTGGATGACCTTAAGGGCAAAATTTTTGCTTTTACGGATCCGGAATCAAATACCGGAAAGCTTGTTCCCACTTACTGGCTGAGGCAGCAAGGAGAAATTCCGAAAACGTTTTTTCAAAAGATCATTTATACTTACAGCCACGACAACTCGATTATGGCAGTAGCGAAATCGCTGGTGGATGGTGCCGCGGTTCACGGCCAAATCTGGGAATATTACAACCACAGGGATCCGACGTTTACCGATAAAACCCGGATTATAAAAAAATCAAAGTCTTTTGGTAATCCACCGGTTGTGGCTTCGGCGTATATGCCGGATCAAATGAAAGCGCAAATCCGCGAGTTACTTTACAGTATGCACCAGGAGCCGGATGGAAAAAAGATTCTTGATGAATTGATGATTGATCGCTTTATCGCCCCCAAAAAGGACTGTTACCGACCTATTTTGGAAATGAACAAAGATTCAAAATTCTAGTATACCAAGCACTATGCGACTGAAAAGTTTGAAAAGCAAATTAGTGATTTCGGTTTTTGCGTTTGTTATCAGCAGCGGATTGATCATATCACTGATTGAAACCCAGCGCTTCAGCAAAAGCCTGCATGAAGACACAATCGTTCAAGGTGAATATCTAGCCCAGGCTGTAGCCCTTGAGGCCGCCAACAAAATCCTGATAAACGATTTGGTCGCACTGCAAAAGCTTCTCGACCATCAGCTCAATAACAACCCTTCCGTTGCGTATCTTTTTGTGATGAAAGACGGCCAAATCCTGGCGCATACATTTTTAGGTGGCATCCCCGTAAATCTGATGGATGTTAACGCACCCAAAAACAAAGAACAGGGCAATTTCAAACGAATCGTAACCGATGAAGGGCAATACTATCACGATATCGCCTGGCCTATTTTTTCCGGTAAAGCCGGTATAGTGCGCATTGGATTTTCCGAAGAACCCCATCACTTAAAGATCACAGAATTATGGTTCCAGATGATCGCCTTCACCCTGGGGATACTGCTACTGGCTATTATTGCCAGCTATCTTTTTATTAAACGGATTACAAAGCCACTTTCAGCTCTGGCTGAAGCGGCTGAAAAAGTAGACGAAAGGAATCTGCAACTAACGGTGGAACAGTCGGGACATGATGAAGTCGGCCGGCTGACTTCGGCATTCAACAAAATGGTCGACCGCATCAGGGACTACACCCGGCGGATTGAAAAAAATGCGCTGGATCTCGAACGGGCCCAAAGTCAAACCATACGTTCATTTGAAATTATTCGGAAAATCTGGAACCAGGATAATTTGAAGAATGTTTGCCTCTATTTAATTTCTAAATTGCAAAAGATCGTCACCTGCAGTGAACTGGCACTTTTTATTTTCAGCAGCAACAAAGAGGTACTTTTCGTTTTTTCAGAGAGCGAGATCAAAACACCTAAAAAGGAATCTTTTGAATCCGCCCTGCCCGTATTAACCCAGCTAAGGGATTTTACCTTCCTAAATACGGATGCTTTCAACCCTGCCCTGGTGCCGGGTTCTTTTCATTCGGCAACCCAAATTGCAACGTTTCCGATTAATCATGAGAATCAACTCCTCGGCGCACTTTTGGTTGCCTGTCCGGACGGTTGCACGTGTGAGACCAAGGAACAGGATGTGATCAGTCTGATTCTGAGGCATTCATCCAGAGCCATTCACCGGGCAATTTTGCGGGAAGAAGAAATGCTCAATATTGCGCGACACCTCGATGTCACCACAGAATATTGCGGGATTGTCGGCAAAGATCCCAAAATGCAAGGCATTTATAAACTGATCGAGGATATTGCGCCCACCGACACAACGGTGCTGATACAGGGTGAAAGCGGCACCGGAAAGGAATTGGTGGCCAGCGCCATACACCAAAAAAGCCTTCGCAAAAACAATCCATTTATCGTCATCAATTGTTCGGCCTATCCGGCAACGCTGCTGGAGAGCGAGCTTTTCGGTCACGAAAAAGGGGCATTTACCGGTGCGGTCCGCCAAAAAATAGGCCGTTTCGAGCAGGCTCACAATGGGACGGTTTTTTTGGACGAAATTGGTGAAATTCCCTCTGCATCGCAGATTAAACTGCTGCGGGTCCTACAGACGCAAAAATTTGAGCGTATCGGCGGTGAGCAAACATTATCGGTAGATGTACGTGTCATCGCCGCCACCAACAAAGATCTGCTCCTGGAAGTCAAAGAAGGCAATTTCCGGGAGGACCTGTATTACCGCCTGAATGTTATCCCCATCCGGCTGCCGCCGCTTAGTAAACGGCGTAACGATATCCCCTTGCAAGCCCGATATTTCATGCGACGGTTTGCAGCTGAGCAAGGCAAAGATATCGATGAGTTCAGCTCCGGGGCCATGCGGTTGCTTCTGAACTATTCATGGCCCGGCAATGTTCGCGAGCTTGAAAACTGCATCGAACACGCCGTGGTGCTGGCTCCCGGCAAACGGATTCAAGCCTCGGATTTTCCCAGCGTGGTTCTTCCATCGGCTGATGCAGAAATACCGGATACGACGGAAACCGGAACCATCGAAGATAATGAGGCCAGGCTTCTCAAAGAGGTTCTGGATGAATGTGACTGGAACAAAAAGGAAGCCGCCCGGCGCCTGGGTATCAGCCGCAATACGCTCTACCGCAAACTCAAAAAATATCAGATCAGCCCACCTACCCTTCATTAAAAACTGCCTTTCAAAGGCCCAATTTATCCATCTATCAGGCACTACTAATCACGCTGGTTAGCACGTTTACGCATTTTAATTCGAGGAATCCAAGAGCGAATTCTGAATAAATCGGTGTGCCGGTCACCGGTGGTTACACTCGTTTTGATGTGCCATTCTGGTACACACATATCCTTCTAAATTTATTACTAATTCAGAATTCATGATTTTTGGTGTGCCAGATCGTTGCACACATCATGAATATCATCCCGCCTTTTACTGAATCCGTTTGAAAAAAATTCAAAAATTATTTATCTGCGACTCATCACCTAAAAAAATAATTGAATTAAATTCAATATCTTATGCTGTGTTTGTCAGAGCTGTTTTTATTTTTAGCAGATTTCATCGTCACTGCGCCTAAATGGCACGGCATTTGCCTATATCATATTGACGCCAAATGTCCCCAAAACCATTGTGCTGTTGAAAATCAGGTCAAAGAGAGAGCCCGCTAACCGATGAAAAAAGAGGTTGTAGTGCTGGACGCCAATCAAACCCAATCCCAAAACATCTGTGATATGCTGGAAGCTCAAAATTATAAAACAGCGTCGCTAAATTCCCTATCAGACCTCAATGGCTACATGGAAGACAACGCCAGCCCGGCGGTTATTTTAAACCTCGATAACATAACGGTAACCAACACGATTCTAAGGCAATTAAAGGCCAAAAATCCACTGACCAACATCATTGCCGTTTCTGAACGCCAATTTCACCCCGAGTTAGAAGAATCCTTAAGAGAATATATCTCGGTCTGTTTGACCGAGCCGGTTGATCCGGACGAACTGAACTACTGGCTAAAGGCAGTTTTCGAAGATAATAAAAGTCAAAACGGGTAAATTCCCTGTAACTAAAAATTCTATTATAAAGTAACGTAAGAGCACTTCATCAACCAAGGAGGGAAACATGAAGGGAAAAATTCTTGCAGCAATTTTACTCATGGGTCTCATCGCGCTGCTGTTGTCAGCTTGCGGCGGTGATAAGCCGATTGATGTTGCGGCCGTCACGGCACAGCCCAAGGCCTTTGTCGGCTCAGACACATGTAAGATGTGTCACCTGGAACATTATGACTCCTGGCAAATGACCATGCACAGCCGAATGCTGCAGGATGCCAAAAAGAACCAGGATGCCATCATCGTGCCAATTGACGAAAAGCATATTCGGGAAGATCTGGCAAAACTGAGCAGCAAGCTCAAGGTGCCGGCGGACAAAATTTACGTGCCCAAACAAGATGAGATCCTTTACACCATCGGCAGCCAGTGGAAACAGCGTTATCTGGTTAAAAAGGATGACACGCTTTTTATCTCTCCGATCCAATTCAATGCCGATACCCACCGCTGGGTCAATTACCATGAGAAAGACTGGGACAAGCGCCCCTGGCTGCTTAAGTGCGGCGGATGCCATGCCACCGGTGTGGATCTCGAGAAAAACACTTTTAAGGAGCCCGGTGTATCCTGTGAAGCCTGCCATGGCAGAGGCTCCTGGCACGCAGCCCTTCCCAAGACGGCCGTCTTCGAAAAGCGTCAGACCATTATCAATCCGGCCAAGCTGACCATGGGCGTGGCGGTTCAGATCTGCGGCTCCTGCCACAACCGCGGCAAAGCCACCCAGAAGAAAGGCGCCGGTTGGCCGGTTGGCTACGAGCCCGGCAAATGCTTGGAAGGTTTTTACAAATCTACCTCCTTTGAAACCGGCGATGTCAAGCACGTGTATGCCAACGAATTTTCAAAAGGCCATCACCAGCAATATATCGACTGGCAACAATCCAAACATTCAAAAGAGGGCGTCACCTGTATGTCATGCCATTTTGTGCATCAAATCGGTATAGCACCAACGCGGTCACAAACCTATGCCGCAGGCTCCAAACAGTGCCTCCAATGCCATGTGCAGACCAATCGGAACATGGGGCATTCTATCCATTCGTTTGCCAATTGTGTGGGCTGCCATATGCCAAGGATTGCCAAAAGTGCGGAATCCGGCGACATCCACAGCCACGTGTTCGTGACCCTGCTGCCCGAGGATACGATTAGAAACCCGAAAGTGCCCAACTCCTGTCAGACCTGTCACAAGCACAAATATGAGTCGCTTGAAAGGCTGCAGAGGGAGTGGGAAACCCTGGCCAAGGTTCCCAAACCCAGGGGTCCTGTAATCGACGAACCTCTTGAATATCACCGCAGCGAGAAAAAGTAGGCAGGGGGTCCTCTTATGATGGGATTAAATACAATTAAGTTGGCTGTCCGCTGGCTGGCATTATCCATACTGGGTGTGCTGCTGCTCCTGCCGGAGCCGGCAGCCGCCCAGGAAGAGGTGGCTTCTCCGATCCGGCGATATAAGGACCGCGAGGTTAGCACCGGCTATTATGAAGAATATGAAGTTCGTCCCAGGCGTGAGCGGCCATTTGTAAGTATCCCCGGCGTCCGGCAGGGCATTTTTCCTTATAGCCCTACCGCGGCCCAGGTTCGTATTCGTACGCGCCTGGCAGACTCCCACCGGGGTATTAAATTTTACACGCGCCGGCGCTGTGAGGACTGCCACGCTGCAGAGACCCGGGATATCCATACGACCCGGGCCAATCTCACCTGCCGCCAGTGCCACGGCGGGGAGCCGATTGCCAGCATCAATCATTATTTTTCACCCATGAACCCCATTAGAAGGCATGCTTATGTGTGCGCCAAGTGCCATGAAGGCGCCAGTGCCTCCTATGCCAGTTATGTGGTTCATGAGCCTTCGGCAGGTACATTTGCAGCTAAACAAGGGTTCCCTGTTTTATATTATGCGTATTGGTTTATGCTTATCCTGCTGGTGGGGACTTTGGCCTTCTTTATCCCGCATAGTCTTTTGGTGGGTTTGAGGGAATTGCTTAGCAAAAAGAGGAAGGTTGAAAAATGACACAAATTAGCCGCATTAAACGATTCAGTATCACAGACCGGGTGTTTCATCTTTTCCTCATGCTGACTTTTATTCTTCAGGCAGCGACCGGCTTCAGCCGCCTGTTTATCACCACCGGCTGGGGGAAGAAGCTCAGTTATGTTTTCGGTGGATATGAGACCGCGCTCTTGATCCATAAATGGGTGGGTGTCCTGATGATGGTGGGTTTCGTGATCCACACCCTATATCTGTTGAAACGGATTGACTGGCGAAATCTGGGAGACAGCATTTTCGGACCCGACTCCCTGGTGCCCAATCATCATGATATCAAGCATCTTTGGCAAAGGATTCTTTGGTTTTTCGGTTTAGGTGCGCCCCCAAAGTTGAACCGCTGGTCTTACTGGGAAAAGTTCGACTACTGGGCCGTCTATTGGGGTTTGCCGCTGCTGGCCATAACCGGTCTGATGACGATGTATCCTTTCGTGACCAGCCGTGTGCTTCCCGGCTGGTCTTTGAATATTGCCGTCTTCCTTCACAGAGCGGAGGCAATTCTGGCGGTTGCTTACATCTTTATCGTTCATTTTTTTATCGGGCATTTCAGGCCCACCAGTTTCCCGATGAATGAGGCGATGTTTACAGGCAGCGTGCCTCTGGAAGAGGCCATGGAGGAGAAGCCCGCCTGGGTAGAACGATTAAAGGCGCAAGGAGAGTTAGAAAAGTCGGCGGCAGTAGCTCCGGTAACCTGGTACAGGATTATTTATTATGTTTTTGGATACGCAATTTTAATTTGCGGTGTCTACTTGCTGATAAACGCAATCATTTACAGCCGGCAGATAGCGCTGCATTAGTTTTTTTCTGAGGCACTTATTCGCCTGCAGGCAAATAAATTAAGGCGGATCAGGCCTCAAGCAGCCATACCTGACAGCACTGTTTAGCAAATGTCTGTGTAACTTGCACAAAAAAACAAAGAAGTTTCACTTCTGGGTAATAAAAAGGCAGGTCAGCCGTGATCCTGCCTTTTTTATATCTTTTAACAAATTGGGTTTTATTTTGATTTAAGTCAATGCCAGGGCCTGGAAATTCTGTATGGATACTGCCAGCAGGGAAATTTTATGCGAAACGACTTTAAAAAGCAGGATCTTTTTCTTCTATTGTTGCTATTTTTGATTATTGTTGGCCTGCCCTTTGGTATTCGGGCTTATGATCTATATTTGGAGCCCAAAGAAATACAGCCCGGCACCAAAGAATTTACCCTGACCGGACATGCCCAAAAAGGCTGGGTATTGGGAGAGGTCCGGGCCAATGATATTATTTCCCTCTGGCAGCAAGAAGGCCCGGCGCTAAAACCGGTAATCGAAGTATCCAAAGGCGATCAGGTCGTTCTCAAGCTGCGCAGTGCGGATGTCACTCACGGATTCAGTCTGAAGGCTTTCGGTATATACGTTGCGAAGGGCATTCAGCCGGGAAAAACGGTTTATATATCCTTTAAAGCCGACAAAGTCGGCACGTTTGTCTTTATGTGCAATGTGTTCTGCGGTGACATCCATCAGCACATGGAGGGTACGCTGATTGTCCAGGACGAAACATCCCATCCAAGAGCTTGATAGTTGTTGTCTTCCGTAATAACTTCGATACTAACAGCTGTCAGCTTTTCCCTGCTGTCAGTCCTTTAATTCCCCGGAAAACATGCGGTTGTGAAAATGAGCAAAAAAAGAGCGCTTTTTCTGATTCTCTTCAGCCTTGAACTGGCTGTGCTGATTCCGCTTGGAATTGCCATGCTACCGAAAGCAGCCGTTACGCGACACATATCGGTCGACGCTAAAAGGTTCGGTTATACGCCTGCGCGCATTATTGTAAATAAGGGAGATACCGTACGGTTGCGGTTTTCCACCTCGGACGTTACGCGCGGGTTACGGCTGGACGGCTACCCCATAGAACTTATTGCCAGAAAAGGGGTCACTTTCAGGAGAAATGCCGGGCAGGCAGAAACGGGTCACCTGAAAACCGACTGGAGTCGGGTCTCCACGGCAAAATTTACAGCCTACCGATCCGGTAAATTTATCTTTCGCTGCAGCGAAATCTGCGGCAATTTACATCCTTTCATGACCGGGGAGTTAATCGTCAAACCCAACACAGCATACCATTTTTTCATATCTCTATCCATATGGGTTGTCTTTGCGATATTTGTATGGGTGCGGCTCAAAGGCACAGCGGACTTTGGAAATTTGAAGCGCATTAATCTCCTGGAAAGATTTCAGTGGTTAAAAAGAATGGTGATGCTGCGCAGTTTTCAATTTTGGTTTGTCGTGCTCAATTTTATCGTGTTTTATCTGTTTATCCTCAGCAGCCTGTGGGGCAGCCCGGTGGGCAATCGTAACATTGCCATCGTCTTCGTCTGGATTTTGTGGTGGTTCTTATTAAAGGCTATTTTGGTGCCACTGGGGGGCAGACTGTGGTGTTTTATGTGTCCGTTACCGGCTCCGGCGGAATGGCTCTCCCGTATGAGTTTGACGGCCGTCAGGTATCTGAACAAACCCTTCCGCCGGCTGCATCACCGCTACCTTGGCCTCCAAAAAGACTGGCCCAAGATCATACGCAATAGCTGGCTGCAGAATATTCTTTTTCTGACCTTAATTTCATTCGGAATGATTCTGATCACGCGCCCGTTGGCCACCGCACTATTATTTTTAGCGATTTTAGCCGGCACGCTACTGATGACGTTTATCTTCCGGCACCGCGTGTTTTGCCTCTACCTGTGCCCGGTGGGCGGATTTTTGGGCACCTATTCCATGGCATCCATGACCGAGGTGCGCGCCATCGATCCTGAAGTCTGTATTCACCACAAAGACAAGAACTGTTTAACAGGTGGACCCGGGGGCTGGGCCTGCCCCTGGAACCAGTATGTGGGAAATATGGCCCGCAATAACTACTGCGGGCTGTGCACCGAGTGCATCAAAAGCTGCCCCAAGGACAATGTTGGTATTTTCATCCGGCCGTTCGGCTCCGACAAAAAGCTCAAAGGCTATGATGAAGTTTTTAACGTGATCATCATGCTGGTGGTCGCTGTTGCCTTCAGCATCGTCATGCTGGGCCCGTGGGGGTTTATCAAAGACGCTGCCAATGTGACCGAAAGCAAACAGGTCATTCCCTTTCTCATCTACCTGGCCGCCATCTGGAGCGCTGCGCTACTGATCGTTCCGGGTTTTTTTATGCTGGTCGCAAAAGGTGCCCGACGCCTTGCGGGAATCAAAATAGACAGTCGCATATTGATCCTGCGACTCGCTTATATTCTCATACCCATTGGCATCTTTGCCTGGATTGCCTTCAGCCTGCCGACCATAATGGTTAACTACGGCTATATTATCTCGGTATTTTCCGATCCGCTGGGTTTGGGGTGGGACCTTCTGGGAACCGCCGATTCGCATTTTAAGGCGCTTATGCCGGATTGGATACCCGTGATTCAAGGCCTTGTGCTGCTGGCAGGGCTATATCTGGGGATAACCCGCGGCTTTATCGCTCTCAAGGAATTACTGCCTGACTCAGGCTTGCAAATCCGGGTTATGCTTCTTCCTTCAATATTTGCTATTTTGGCAGTGAATCTGCTGCTGAAACTGTATATGGGTTAAAAATACAGTATTTAAAATGAAAAAATGCGGTGTTCACCCTATTTTTCTTTCATAGTTTTCTGGTATGAATTAATTGACTTAAGTCAAATATTTATTCCAGGCAAGTTGCTACAAATCAATGTACTGCATATAAGTATCTTTTGTAAGACCTTCAAAAATAGATAACATTACGAAATAGCACAAAAAAATTATTCGTTTGTAAATAAATCGCCCAAACTATTCGCAAACCCATTTGGGCATATCGTTTTGTTCATCAACTTAATTACCAGCCTTTAACCGGGTCATATAAAAAACTGGACCCACACACGACAATAAAAGAGAAAAACTGATGCCGATCTTCAGTTATCTGGCATATCCCGTTCAGGGTGCAAAAGAGCAGCTCGTCAAGGACCTTGCCGCCCTGGATTTCTGCGAAGTTACACCCGCCGAAAATGAAGAAGTTTTGATCCTGGTAACCGACACACCGGACGAGGAAACCGAAAAAAAATTACAGGAAAAACTTGAGGCCTTAAAATCATTGGAGTCCTTGAGTATGACCTTCGGCCATACGGATGAATAGTTACTAACAAGAGGACATACAAAAGGAGTAGTTAAAATGGAAATTACCAGAAGACAATTCATCAAATCCGCAGCTGCACGGAGCGCCGTCGCTTCTGCTGCGGTACTGTTTCCGGGAATCAGTTTCGGTGCCTGGAAAAATGTCGATTCAGGAGGGATTGAATGGAAAAAGACGCCCTGCCGGTTTTGCGGCACCGGGTGCGGCCTTCTGGTCGGTGTATCCGGTGACCGCGCCGTGGCCGTCAAGGGCGATCCCAATTGTACGGTCAACAAGGGGCTTTGCTGCGTCAAAGGCTATCATTCCATCCAGATCCTGTATGGCAAGGACAGAGTCACCAAAGCGCTGGTTCGTAAAAACGGCAAAATGGTAGAAACGCCCCTTAAAGAAGCCCTCGATCTGGTGGCTAGAAAAATGCAGGAAACCATCAAAAGCCACGGCAAGAACGCCGTGGCCATGTACGGTTCCGGGCAATGGTCGATCACCGACGGCTACGTCTCCTCCAAGCTGTTTAAAGGCTGTATCGGCACCAACAATCTGGAAGCCAACGCGCGCCTGTGCATGGCCAGTGCCGTAACCGGGTTTTTAACCAGTTTCGGTCTGGACGAACCCATGGGCAGCTATGACGACATCGATCAGGCCGATGTCTTCATTACCTGGGGCAATAATATGGCCGAGATGCATCCGGTGCTTTTTTCCAGAATGCTGGCCAACCGCAAAGCCAAGAATCATGTCAAAATCATCGATTTTGCCACCCGCACCACCCGCACCAGCCAGGCAGCAGACAAATCGATTCTTTTCAATCCCCAGACCGATCTGGCCGTGGCCAACGCCATCTGTTATGAAATCATTCGCAATGATTGGGTCAACTGGGATTTTGTCAAAAAGCACGTCTCCTTTCATAAAGGCAAAACCAACATCGGCTACGG
>JBFFCW010000077.1:0-12138 GCA_041559695.1 Desulfobacterales bacterium | reverse complement strand
TGGATTACTTTAAAATTGCCCAGGCCGAAGTCAGTTATCGCCCCATCGCGACGCTGTCATACTTTCTGATATACGCCCTTTTTAACCTAAATCCGCTGGCATTCCATCTCACCAGTCTGCTGCTGCATATTTTAAATGTGATCGGGGTCTACGTGCTGGTGGACATTATCCGGCACAATAAAAGATCTTCTCTGATCGCCGCCCTGGTATTTGCCTGCCACCCGGTCCTGACCGAGGCCGTTAATTGTATTTCCTACAACGAAGATCTTTTAGCGACCTTTTTTTATTTGCTGGCCCTGGTGCTGTATATCAAAGCCGGCGCAAAAGAAAATCGATCTGATTTGCCAATTTACGTCTTTTCGTTCATTTCTTTCCTTGCGGCACTGTTATCCAAAGAAATGGCGATCACTTTGCCGGTCATTATTTTCCTTTATGACGTCACCCAAAAAGAAACGGCCAAAACAAATGGTTTCATCAAACAGGCTGTCGCTGCCATTGACAAACAAAAATTTTATTACATCGGCTTTGGCCTGGTTGCGCTATTTTATCTGGTGTTAAGATTTAAAATCTTGGTGAATCCATCAGAATCCTTCTCCCATTCGCGCGCCGGCCTCTTAGAAAGAATCCTTTTTCTGCCCGATCATCTCTTTGATTATATCAAGCTGGTATTGTTTCCGCTTGATTTAAATGCGGAGTATTCCTTTGCCTATCCAGACCGCTTTTTAGCATTTTCCAACCTATTCTCTGTTAGCGTCATTGTCGCAATCACTGTCGGCAGCTTTTTCATATATAAACGTTCAAAAGGAATTTTTTTCGGCATCTGGTGGTTTATCATCACACTGCTGCCGGTCTCAAACCTGATCGAGATACATAATCCCATCGCCGAGCGCTATTTGTACCTGCCGCTGGTCGGATTTTGTATGGTCATATCCATATTCATCGATAAGATGCCGGCACGATCGGATTTGGCTCAATCAAAAAATATGGCTCGCCTGAAATATTCTATTCTGATCGGTCTTCTTGTTTTTTATTCATTGGTTACGGTGGCCCGAAATCCGGTATGGACGGACAATTTCAGCGTCTGGGCAAACACGGTTGAAAAATCACCGGACAATCCAATTGTCCACGGCGGACTCGGATTGGCCTATCAAGAACGCGGATTTTTAGATGAAGCCATCCGGGAATTTACAGCGGCCATTCGGTTGGGTCCGAATATGGCCAAAAACCACTACAACATCGGTCGTGCATATGAAGAAAAAGGATTATTCAAAAATGCCGTTGATGCTAACAAAAAAGCCGTTGAGCTGAACCCCGAATACACCGATGCCTATTTCAACCTCGCCAATCTATACATGCGGCTGCAATTAAGAAAAGATGCCATAGATGCCTACCGCAGGGTCATCGAACTGGATCCCGCTGATTTAGAGGCCTATAACAATCTGGGTGTTGCCTTCGCCATGCAAGGTGAAACCGACAGGGCGGTGGGATTGTGGGAAAAAGTCCTGAAGCTGGACCCGAACAATCAAAAAGCAACAGACAATATTGCCAAAGCGAAAAAGATAAGTGATTAAACCGAAGAACCACAGGATGCGGAAAGCGACCGTGCCGGCTCGGATCCCGAATTCCTGAACACCGTGTCATATTCGTTAAAAACCGCCGCCGCGACATTCGGCCAGCCGTATTTAAGAACAGAAGCACGAATGGCATGGGCGGGCAACAATGGGCCCGCTGAGTTTAAGATGATCTTTTCGATGCTGTCTGCCAATCCGCGGGCAGTTAAGTCAGCCACCACATGGCCGCTTTTACCATCCTCAATAATATCTTCCATGGCACCCACCCGGGTTGCCACAACCGGTGTCCCACAGGCCAGTGATTCAAGCCCCACCAGTCCAAAGCTTTCATAGTAGGAGGGAACAACCAGGGCGTCCGCAGCGCTGTAATACGGCGGCAATTGGTTCTGCTCTATCCGGCCGACAAAGCGCACGGATTGCTGAATGCCGAATTTAGCGGACAGCTGCCGCAGGTCCCGGTGTTCGGGTGTACCGCGCCCATCACCGCCGATGATCACCAGCCGCATCCGTTTAAGGTGTTTCAGATAAGCCATGGCTTCAAGCAGCCGGTCAATCCCTTTGATCGGGTCGAATCGGCCGACATACAACACGATGGATTCATCTTGATCAAACCCCAAACGCTGCCGGGCAGCTGCCCTGTCCATGGGCCGGAACAGATCCAGATTAACACCGCAGGGCACAACACCGATTTTTTCAGCAGGTGTTTGACAGTGATTTAACAGGTTTTCTTTTTCCCTGCTGGTGGGGGCCAAAATTCGCTGACAGGTTCGGGCCAATTTCTTTTCGGTGGCGATGCGCAGATCCGGCTCGCGGTCTGCCAAACCGGCACTGTTTTTCACGGTTCCCAGGGTGTGAAACATGACGATGTGGGGAATGTTCCAGCGATCCTGAACCCAGCTGCCCAGACGTCCGGATAACCAGTAATGGCTGTGAATCAGGTCGTAATGTAGGCCCTGTTGATTTTTAAATCCTTCGAGTGCTCTGAGAAAATCAGACAGATAGTAATAAAGCGCCAGTTTATGGACATGGCCGTTGCTGCCGGCGCCCAGATGAATCAAGCGCACATTGTCATACAGCTCGATGATTTGATTATGTTTGCTGCCATTCAGTTTTGTGTAAATATCAATTCGATGGCCGAAAACACCGAGATGACGGGCAAGTTCGCGGATATAGACACTCATACCCCCGGTATTTTTAGTTCCCAGCTCACCAATCGGGCTCGAATGGATGCTGAACATCGCAATCCGCAGCTGATCTGATTTCAAATGTGCTTCCCTCCTGTTACGCGCTTTCTTGCCGAATTCTGCTTACCCAAATTCAATCTGGCATCGATACAACTGGACCGACCGGCCCCCCAAACGATGCTTGTAAGCTTCAGTCCCTTTTAGAAAATCGTACTTCCTTTTACCCCGCCGGATACCATCCTGTATGGTGAATACTTTGCTGAGTAATCCGACGCTCAACGGACGATATTGATTATCATAACCATTATTGTAAAGGAATATTGTCGAATTGTAGTCAAAAGACATCACAACAGCAGCGGGTGCTTCATCAATGTCGAGAAAATAAAGTCTTAAAAGTCCAGCCTCTGCCATCGCTTTCGCCAGAGAACGAAAAAATGAAGCCCGTTGATCGGTCATAAAGTCTGATTTGTCCGATCGATTCAACTTAAAAAGGGCCAAAAACAGATCGATCCCCTCGCGAACATCAGCCGGCCTTTCAACGGTCCGAAAATTTACGCGGCCGGCCTCATTGAGCCTCCTGAACTTGCGTTTTATTTCATGTCGTTCTTTTCCCGTCAACTGTTTTAAAAATTGGTCCCATGTCGACGGCAGGTCGAGTTCCATGGTAACATCTTCCGGCTCACTGTAAACCGTGCAATCAAGGCTTTTTGCAACCTCAAAAAGGTCGCTGAGAATAACAGAGCCCGCCCTCACGACCCCCAGATCCAGCCGGGAAATCCCCTGCTCCCTTAAATAAGGAATAAGATGTTGAAAGAAAACCCTTTCACTTCCGGGTGTAACGATAAAATCCAGATAATCGCAAACGTCGGGACTGCCGATTAGGCGCCCTTCGCCGCCTTGAAATAGAAGCGGCGCAATACCGACCAATTTGTCATTATGGCGAATTGAGCACAGGTGCGGCTCCAATCCGCTACCGAAAATCTGCCACCACACCTTCAACCAGCCTGGTACAACAAACAGGCAATCCCACTTCAGGGTGTGCTGCGGATCCAGCCAGTAGCCGGTGATCGAATCAAATGTCTCTGTGGTTACGGTGTATGGTTGATTCAAAGTCATTAACATCTCGAAGTCCAAGTAAAGGTGTCAATCAACTGGTAGACGCTACATCTGTTCAATTGGTTTGATTGGTTTAATTCGTTCAATTGGTTCCGTTTTAACCAACCAATCGAACCAATAAAACAAATAAAACGAATCTAACAATTCAGTGTAGGTTGAACGTTGAACCTTTGGACCTGGCGACTGACATCTGAAACCATTTACAATTTGACTGTTTCCCCCGTGCGCGCCGCCTGCGCCAGGGCATCGAGCACCCGCATATTCCCGATACTATCGGACAGCGGATACATTAAATCCGTATTTCCCCGTACCACATCCGCAAAATGCTCCACCATCAGCTGATATTCATCTGCCCCCGGTATAACGTGTTGTTGCCCCACTTCCTCATCCTGTCCCCTGATGAAAAAGGCGGCATCATTTTCCCAGGGCACAAATGCATTGTGGGGCAGCTCAATCACGCCGTCGGCGCCTGCGATGCTATAGGTTTGCTGCAAGGCAGAAATAAAACTGGCCTCAAATGTCGCCAGAGCAGTGTCGGCAAATCCCAGCGTGCCGACGATGTGCATATCGACTCCGCCCGGATGGTAAACGGCCTGGGCCTGTGCCTGCGTTGGTTCAGACCCCAGAAACCAGCGCGCCACACTGACACTGTAACATCCGACATCCAGCAAAGCGCCCCCGCCCATTTCCGGTTTTAGACGGGCGTTTTTTTGACTGGTCCGGTCCGTTTCGCCCATTCGGAAACAAAACGCCGATCTGACCAGACAGGGCGCACCGATGCGGCCTTCAGCGATCAGCTGTTTAATTCGCCGGCTGCGGGGGTGAAAGCGATACATAAAGGCCTCCATCAAGTATCGCCCGGAGCCCTCAGCCGCCGAAGCCATTTCGATTGCCTCTTTTGCACTGCACGCCAGCGGCTTTTCACACAGCACGTGCTTACCGGCTTTTAGCGCTTTTACGGCCCAGGGGTGGTGAAGATGGTTGGGCAGCGCAATATAAATCACATCAATGGCCGGATCACCCAGCAGGGCGTCATAGCGGCTATAAATCTGATCAATCTGGTTGTCAGCCGCCCGCGCCGGCGAGCGCGTTGCCAGCGCGTGCACCCTGCCGTTACAGGATTTCTGGATGGCGGGAATCACACACACCCGGGCAATGGTCGCATTTCCCATCACGCCCCATTTGATCGCCTCAGCCATCCAGCACCTCCATGGTCCCGCCGTTGGCAGCCGATTTGGCGGCGGTTTCTAGAATTGCCACCACGCGAACAGAATGTTCCAGCGGTGCGACAATCGGCTCTCCGGTCAGCAGGTAATCGGCGATGTTTTGATGAAAAAGATAATGCTTTCTTTGAGGAACGGCAAGTTTTTGGGCCACGATTTGACCCGAAGGGTGCCGTCGCTGCAATGTTAAATCAGCCGGCATTTCGGTTGCCGGAATATCGTGCTGTTCAAAGTACACCACCGGATCCACTTCGTATTCGACCACATCTTGCCAGTAACCGATGATGGCCCCCTCGGTTCCGAGTAAATACCATTTGGGTTTGCGCAGCGCCGCGATATCGGAATGGATAAATTCAGCTTCCTGGCCGCCGGCAAAGCGGATCTGGATCCGTTCCTGGTCCGCATTGGTAACATCATGCCAGACACGCTTATGACGGGTGCAGCTGACCGTTTGGATACGCTCGGGAATCAGTCCCACGATCCAATCCAGGTAATGTCCTCCCCAGTCATAGGCCAGGCCGCCTGAAATTTCGTCGTGCGAATGCCAGTATCCGCAGGGATGGTTGAAGCCGCCCACAAAGGTTTCCATGTAGAACAGATCCCCGATGGACCCTTCAGTCAACGCCTGTTTAATGGCCAGGTAATCGACATCCCAGCGCCGGTTTTGATGGCAGCTCAAATGGACCCCCTGTTTTTCGGCCATCTCGACCATGGCGCCGGTTTCTTTTTGGGATATCGCCAATGGTTTCTCACAGACCACGTGCTTGCCGGCGGCCATCATTTGAATGGCCAGCTGGGCGTGGGAATTCGGCGCGGTGGCAACGATCACCAGGTCGATGCCGGGGTCTGCGGCGAATGCATCCGCCGACGGGTATGTTTTCAGATCCGGAAAGTCCTGCCCGACCTTCTGCAGGCGTTCGGGGTTCAGATCACAGGCGGCCTTTAATTCCAGCCCGGGGGTAGCCTGGGCGCCTAAACCATGAATTTTGCCGACTGACGGCGCATACCCTAAAAGGCCGACACCCAGGGTATGATGGCCGTCATTGTATCCTGCCAGGTAACGCAGGAGGCGATAGAGAACCTGCTGGAAAGCGGGTTCATCATAGGTTTGAAGCGTTGTGCAGGCGACTTTTCCTTCACCGACCGGGCGCGCAAGCAACATCGGGCTGTGGGCAAAATGCCAGTCGGCATACAAGATCGGCTCGGCGTCATCCACCTTAGGCACCAGCGGCTGGTAAATGCTCTCAAGATAGAGGGCATCGGGCAGTCGTATTGCCATGTCATGATGGGGATCAACAAACATCACACGCAATTCGGCTGTCGGCCCGACCTGACCGGTTTGAGCCCCAAAAATTTCGGGCAACGGTTTATCGGATACTTGAGCCAGTCCCAGCCAACCGCCGCCGTTGTTTACAAACCGGCTAAGGTGATCGCCGCCTTCGTCAAAACCGGCGGTGTCGGCGGTAATAATGACATCATAGGGTCTTAAGTCCGCCGGAATTTCGCAGTTGACACTGAGTTCGAGGTGAGAAATAGATCGAAGATAAGAAAACAAAGAAAGCAGCTCCGGATGGTGTTCCGCTGCAATGGCCAGAATCGATAAAGGGGGATGGGTAAACATCGTCATTCATTCTCCGGGCTTTGTGAATGCGGTTTCAGGTGTCAGCCAGCTGGCAAGTGTTATATTTGTTTAATTGGGTCGATTCGTTAAATTGGTTAAGGTTAAATGAATAAAACCAATAAGACCAATTCAACCAATGTAACAAAGTATCTGAAATGACACCTTACTTATGAAGTTAACCGCCAGCGGGATCCTGTTTCGGTGTCCTCTATGATAATGTTTGCGCGCTGCAGGCTGTCCCGGATGGCGTCGGCTTCTTCGAATTGTTTTTGTCGCCTAAAGGCCTCCCTCAAGTCCAGCAGCTGCTGCACGAGCGGCGCCAGACAATCGGTTTCACTGCGCGGCGCGGCAGCCAGCCGGGTGCCCAATACCGCAATCAGCTCCCGCAGGGTGTCGCGCGCCTGGATGATAAATTCCTCGTTTTCTAAATCCTGCTGCGCCTTCCAGATCATCCGATCCAGTTCGAGCAGGGCATTGGTTGTTTTCCGGGCTGCGTGGGTCTCAAGCCCTTCATAAAAAACAGTCTCAAGCCGGTGGATTTGATCCCAGAATGTATCGGCCTCCAGCGCTGAATCCGTTTCTGAAACTTCCGGCACCGGGGATGTCGGCTGCCAATTTCCACCCCGGTCTTTGCCGCGAAGCACATCCAGTGAAAAGCGGTCGCCGGTTTTAAAAACGATCTGGTGTCCGGCGTGTTGCAGGGTAACCTGGCCAATGCCTTTGATGACGGCTTCGTTGTTTTCAAAATCTAATATGCAGGCGGTGTGCTCATCCAAACCCAAAATGGCAACATCTTCGGGCAGTAAGGAGACCAGTTGCCCGAAGCGCGGTTCGCCCATAAAACAACAGCGGGTATCATGCGTGCCGCCCTCGGCGTTGTTCCAATGCGGAACCACGACAAGGTTGAAACCGAATTCCTTGAGGATATCCATTCCATCGACCCAATGCAACTCCTGACCGACCTTGTAAATCTCATAAACCGGAAGGGTAAAGCGGCCGACTGTCAGAGCGGCAGCACTGGCGGCCACCAGGCACCCGCCATCCTTGATGCGGCCCGCAAGGATTTGCGGTATCGCCGATGGCTGCCACTGGCGCACCGCATAGGTTGGGCTGCCGGGGCCGATTAAAACAAAATCAGCTTCCCGCAGCGTTTGAAAGGCCTGCTCCGTTTCGAAGGGAGAAATGGTATCATTGGATTTATAGGAAGCAATCGCAAGGGGTTGTTGGACATGCGCCTGGAAATATTCCTGGGCTTTTTGGGAAATCTGGTCAACGTTGAGCTGAAAACCGGCCGGCGTATCTAAGAAAACGGCTTTGGCCGCCGGTCCGAATCGCGCCAGCAATTCTTTGTGAACCTCAACCATGGTGGCGGTCAGTTCACCGGATCCCATTAAGACGATCATGCCTTTTTCAGGCGCCATTGCACAACCCTTATTCGTTCATTGCTTTTTTAGAAAAAGAAATACCAAAATTGGCGGATTCATGATCCGACGAACATCTTCCCGAGTTATTAAGATTTCGATCAACGTGAAAAAAATTTACCACTAATATAAGGTAGAATTGGATTTCTATCAAACAGTATTTTTTTATTTCAATCCCGGTCAAAAAAAGGGGTTACAGCTATTGCTGCAACCCCTAAATTCTTTCATGGTAGGCACGGGGAGATTTGAACTCCCGACTTCTACCGTGTCAGGGTAGCGCTCTCCCCCTGAGCTACGTGCCTTTATAGACCCATCACCTAACACCGGCTTAATATCGTGTCAAGTGTAAATCATTAGTTTGAAACCAGGGCAACTTTCAGATTTTGTTTGCTAATTTCATAAATGTTGATGCCGAAGTTTTCAAAGTTTTGCAGCATCAGGGCAGAAGCCAGCTGCTCGGCTTTGCCCTGATAATCGATGATCAAAGTCGTCTCGTTGGGTTTGATTTCTTTGACCCGGACACCCTCGATACCGGGAATACCGGTCAACGCCCGGCGAAATTTTACAAAATGGGCAAGATTGCCGGTCCCTTCCACCAAAACTTCCATGCGAGATGGTTTTTCAGCCAGTTTTCGCCACTCAGCGGCCAATTGCATCGCCAGATCATCCCCTGCCAGTGTTCCGGCCATTTTAAGGGCCTCCCTGCCGCCCACTGTCTCATCCACATTGGCTGTAACCGATGTGCGTGAAATGTCGGCCAATTCATCACCGGTTTCGGTCCCAAGCACCCGGGCATTTAAAACGACTTTAAAGGATTTTAAATCATCACCCATAACACTGGCAGTCGGGCTGGCAACGGCGGCGCCCAAAATGACCACATCCGCCTGCAAACGGGCGCCCAGATTAAGGGCTTCTTCGTCGGTTAATTCGGGCTTTATAACGGCGCCCCAATCCGCCAATTTACCGATCCCGACCCCTCCGTGATCAACGATGGTAAATCCCCTGGCTTTTAGAATATCTGCCATGGTCGCTTCGGAAATCGATTCGAAGCCGCCCATTTGCTTTCCCCACCAGTACCGCGGAGAATCATCTTGAAGATTCTGTTCTGAAATAAAAAATAGGACCGAGGGCAGGTCTATTTTGGCCCTCAATATGCCTGCTTTTGAGAGCTGTTTTGCTATTTTCTGACCGGCAACGGTGGCTTTAACGATAACCCGGTAGAACTTGCCGGACTCGGTTTCGGTCAAAACCTTGTATTCCTGAACGAAAGCATCCGTATTTTCATAAATAACGGCATTTACCTGCGGGAAATTCTCTACCAATGAATCCACTTTGAGAATCTCTTCGGTCATCAGAGCGACGGCCGTCACCAAACTTTCGGATATGGCACGATCCCGGGCAGCCTGTATATTTGCACCCTGTAACTTGCTCGATCCGATGACCACAAATGTCTTATCTTGCACCCGCTGCTGGGCATAAACCGCAACGGATAGTGAAAAGGTCGCCACCAAAACAACCACAACCATCCCGATTCGCTTCCATTTCGATGAAATTCCAGGCATTTTTGTATACGCTCCCGTTTAGAAATTTAACCCTAATATCACTTAAACGAATCCTGTTATAATTTCAAGAGTTAAGAAAGGCTTTTCAGCATTTAGCATAGCGCATGGAACATGGAACGAAGCGGCAAAGCGTTTAAGTTCGAAAGTCTGAGGGCTCCCGCATCATGCGGGATTTCACGTCTATTTCTATGGAAATAGCGGAGTTCAAAAGGCGGGAGAAGGAGAAAGCACGAAATTCGTTCCAACAGATAAGATATAAATAATCTAAAAATGGCTTCAAAAGCCCAGATTTTGTCTGAGGGCAAGGCGTGATTCGATTCGAAAGCGGAGCGACCTAAGTACGTGAGCATTTCGAATCGGATCACAACGCCGCCATCGGGCAAAATATGGGCCTTTGAAGCCATTTTTTAGAAGCGGCGGGCGAGGGCGTAGTCCGCTATATCAAACAAGCTGCCCCTTATTTTCGATTCTTCAAAAACCGAAAGGGCTTCCTTGGCCTTTTCGACGTAGGTGGTGGCTTGTTTTATGGTATAGGCAATACCGTCATTTTTTCCCATCAGTGCCACCAGCGTTTTGAACTCATCCACGGTGAAATCTTCATTCTGTATTATTTTTACCATCTGATCGCGATCAGCCGAGTCGGCCTGCCTGAGCGCATGAATAACCGGTATCGTAAGCTTCCCCTCTCTGAGGTCCGCCCCCACCTCCTTGCCCAAATCAGCAGTGTCCATGGTATAGTCAAATAAATCATCGATCATCTGGAAGGCGATTCCGAGATTATAGCCGTAATCGGAAAGTGCCTGCTCTTTTTCGGGGGGTGCGTCCGCGATGACCGCACTGACGGTGCAGGCGGCCTGGAAAAGAACGGCTGTTTTTCGCCGAATCACCTCCAGGTACTCATCTTCGGTGAGGGTGACATCGCCTTTGCGCATCAACTGGTGGACTTCACCGGTGGACATGTTCTCGGTCAAATTGGAAATGATATGAATGACTTTAATTTTGCCGGAATCGGCACAGATCGCCAGGGCACGGGCCAGGAGAAAATCTCCCACCAGAACCGTTACGGCATTGCCGTACAATGAGTGGGCCACCTTTTGGCCGCGTCGCAGAACAGCATCATCGATGATATCATCATGCAAAAGGGTGGCGGCATGCAGGTATTCCATCGCTGCAGCAACGGTTTTGGCGTATTTGTCCTTATAATCACAGAGTTTGGCGGCCAGAACCAGCAGCAACGGCCGCAGTCGCTTGCCGCCGGCAAATAAGATGTGGTGGGCGACTTCGGACACCAGATCCAGGTAGGGTTTTAAATTCTCGGACAGCTGATTTTCGATTTCACTCAGGTCTTCTTTGTTTTCCGCCAGAATCCGTTGCTTGAGTTCATTCATACTGCGTCTCCTATGAGGTCATATTCCATTGCATCGGTTACCTTGATCCGTGAAAAGGATCCGATCCGCGGGCCGGGCTGCCCCGGCCCGGACTTGATATAAGCCATACCATCAACTTCAGGGGCTTGAAATCTGGCGCGACCGGCGAATAGCCCGTCCTCTACCGCTTCTTCGACTAAAACCTCTATCGTTTGACCGATATACTTTTGATAATTCTGGGCCGATATGTCCAGCTGGCAGGACATGAGCTGATCGTAGCGCTCCTGGGCCACCTCCGCCGGCACATGGTCGGACAGCGCATGGGACGGCAGATCTCCGGAATCAGAATAGAGAAAAACGCCCAGATGATCAAAGCGCGTGTCTTCAACAAAACGCAGCAGCGCTGCAAAATCTTTATCATTCTCCCCGGGAAACCCCACGATAATGGTCGTCCTCAGGGACGCCCCCGGGACCTGTGACCGGATTTTATCAAAAAGGCGGCGAAGGTCATCGCTTCTGTACATGCGGCCCATTTTTTTTAAAATCGAACTGCTGGCATGTTGAATCGGAATGTCAAAATATGAGCATACATTGGGGTGGGATGCAACGGTTTTGATAAACGCATCATCGATGCTTTCAGGATGCCCGTAGAGGGCTCTGATCCAGGCATGGTCCGCGGCGTTGCCGTCGACGTGGGCACCGGGCTGCCGGGTCGGATCGACAGACAGGCCGGCCAGGCTTTCCACCAGCTGGCTCAATGATGCCGGTGGTTTGAGATCTGTGCCGTAGGAAGTCGTATCCTGGGCCACCAGCACCAGTTCTTTTACGCCGCCTTCAAGCAAACCCTGCGCTTCGGCAATCACCTCCTGCGGCAGCCGGCTTCGTTTTTTCCCCCGCAATTTCGGAATAATGCAATAGGTGCAATGCCGGCTGCAGCCCTCGGCAACCTTAAGATAGGCCATATGGGATGTGCTCAGGGTTCGCGGCGCATCATTTTCCTGGGATGGAAGGCTATCCGGATCCGGCAGCAAACACCCGCCGGAATATTTGAACCCTTCGACGGCTTCAACAAT
>JBFFCW010000076.1:0-12406 GCA_041559695.1 Desulfobacterales bacterium | reverse complement strand
TTTGCGGCCCTTTTGCAGGACTTTGCCGGGCTTAAAGCCGGCGACCGGGTGACCCTGCATATGCCCATGATTGCAGAACTGCCCATCACCATGCTGGCCTGTGCGCGGCTGGGTGTGATTCATTCCGAAGTCTTCGGCGGTTTCAGCGGCCGGGCCTGTGCCGACCGGATTGTCGATTCCGGCAGCAATGTTCTCATTACAGCCGATTCATATTACCGGGCCGGTAACCTGCTGGACCACAAGCAAAATGCGGATATTGCCGTTGATCTGGCTGAAAAAGACGGTCAGAAGGTGGATAAGGTGCTCGTCTGGCAGCGTTACCCGGGCAAAGCGTCAAGCCCGACACCCATGGTGGAAGGACGTGATTATTTTGTCAATGACGTGTTAAAAGAGTATTACGGCCAACGCGTCGATCCGGTGCCCATGCTGGCCGAAGCGCCGCTGTTTCTGATGTATACCAGCGGAACCACCGGCAAGCCCAAGGGCTGCCAGCACGGCACCGGCGGGTATCTGGCCTACGTGACCGGCACTTCTAAATTTGTGCAGGACATTCACCCGGAAGATGTTTACTGGTGTATGGCCGATATCGGCTGGATAACCGGTCACTCTTACATCGTTTACGGTCCGCTGTCGCTGTGCGCCTCTACGGTGGTTTTCGAAGGCGTTCCCAACTACCCGGATCCCGGGCGCCCCTGGCGCATCGCCCAGAACCTGGATGTCAACATCTTTCATACCGCCCCGACCGCGATCCGGGCGTTGCGCAAGATCGGCCCGGACGAGCCCGCCAAATACAATTACCACTTCAAGCACATGACCACCGTCGGCGAACCCATCGAGCCCGAAGTCTGGAAATGGTATTACGAGGTCGTCGGCAAGGGTGAAGCGGCCATTGTGGATACCTGGTGGCAGACCGAAACCGGCGGATTTCTGTGCAGCACCCTCCCGGCCCTTACACCCATGAAGCCGGGCAGTGCCGGACCGGGCGTGCCGGGTATCCATCCGATCATCTACGATGACGAAGGCAATGTCATCCCGTCGGGCGCCGGCAAGGCCGGCAACATCTGTATCCAGAATCCCTGGCCCGGCGGATTCCAGACCATCTGGGGCGACCGCGACCGGTTTGTCGATACCTATTATGCCCGCTACTGCAAGGATCCCAAAAGCAAAGACTGGCGGGATTGGCCCTATATGACCGGTGATGCGGCCGTGGAATCCGAAGACGGCTTTTACCGGATCCTGGGACGCATTGACGACGTGATCAACGTTTCCGGTCACCGCCTGGGAACCAAGGAAATCGAATCGGCCGCCCTGGTGGTTGATGAAGTAGCCGAGGCGGCGGTGGTGCCGGTGGCCCACGACATTAAAGGCAAAGAGCCGGATCTATATATCGCCCTGAAACCGGGCCTGGAAGCGTCGGAAGCGCTGGCCAAAAAAATATCGGATGCGGTTTGCGTGGAAATCGGCAAGATCGCCAAACCGCGCAAAGTCTGGATTGTTACCGACATGCCCAAGACCCGTTCGGGCAAGATCATGCGCCGGGTGCTGGGTGCGATCTCAAACGACAAAGACGTCGGGGATGTGACCACCTTGGCCAATCCCGACATCGTTGAAGAAATTAAGCAAATGGCCGGGAAATAATCATCACATTGGTCAATGAAGTTAAGTCCCATGCTGGGGCCCATTGCAGTAAACCGGGAATATGAATTTACGGATGAACTCCCCAAAACCCGAAGCGGAAAGATCATGAACCGGGTCTTTCAAGCTCGTGAATTGGGGTTGCAGGAAGAGGACTTGGTGATTCTATGTTGATGAAGAAAGACATTAAAAGGGAAGGAGGAGAATTATGGCAGCAAGTGTCGTGTGGTTATTTATTTTCGTTTTAGCTTATTGGACCTACTGTATCGCCTGGGGAGTCAAAGGGTACATTTCGTCAAGAACGGCATCGGACTATTTCATTGCCGGCCGCGCCATCCCTACGTGGGTGTTCGTATTGGCAGCGACAGCCACGTCCTTTTCAGGATGGACCTTCATGGGGCATCCCGGAACTATGTATGTTAGTGGCTTTCAATATGCGTATGCATCCTTTTATGCTATTACGATTCCCTTCACCGGTGTTATGTTCCTGAAAAAGCAATGGATGATTGGGAAACACTTCGGGTATGTTACGCCGGGCGAAATGTTCGCCGATTACTTCAAATCTGATGTGATTCGGATACTGGTTGTTATTGTCGCCCTGTTTTTTTCCATACCCTATCTGGGCGTACAGCTCAGGTCATCCGGGTTTTTGTTCAACGTTCTGACAAACGGCTTGTTTTCCGTTAATGTGGGCATGTGGATGTTGTCCATCGTGGTTTTTGTTTATGTGGCGTCCGGCGGGCTGCGAGCGGTGGCATATGTTGATACGGTGCAGTGTCTGCTGCTGGCAGGCGGTATTGCCGTTATCGGCATCATTGGTATTTCCTATGTCGGCGGCTGGTCGGCCTTGAATCAGGGCATTGCAAGCCTTGCCAGTATTGATAAAAACTTGACACCAGATGGTTACAGCCACTATATTGCCATCCCGGGTGTCATTCAGTTTGTAAAATCCGGCCCGTCAGCGCTTGGCGGCGCCTGGACGGGTATCATGATTCTCTCTTATGCCTTTGCGCTCATGGGAATTCAGTCTTCCCCGGCTTTTTCCATGTGGTCGTTTGCCAATAAAAATCCCAAACCGTTTGCACCGCAGCAGGTATGGGCCTCCTCATTGGGTATCGGCGGCATCCTGATTTTCTTTACGGCCATGCAAGCCTTTTCGGGACACCTTCTCGGCGCAGATACGAAAATGCTGGAAGCCGGATTTGCAAAGGACGTAATGCAAATTGGAAAAGACCTCATGCAAACGCCAGGTAAGCAGGAAATGATCGTGCCGTCATTGATTCATCTCCTGGCCGATTCGGCCCCTTGGATGGTTGGCCTGCTGGCGGTTTGTGCGCTGGCAGCCATGCAGTCTACGGGTGCAGCTTACATGTCCACGGCAAGTGGTATGCTTACCCGCGACATTTACAGACACTTTTTCAAAAAGGATGCTTCCAACCTGACTCAAAAAGTGGTTGGAAGAATTGGTGTTGGTGTCATCGTTTTTTCCGCGTTGATCGTGGCGACAACTTCTACGGACGCCCTTGTGCTTTTGGGCGGGCTTGCGGTTGCCTATGGGTTTCAGATGTGGCCCGCACTTATCGGCATCTGCTACTGGCCCATGCTTAACCGCAAAGGCATCACACTGGGGCTTATTGCCGGCATCATTGCGGTCACCTTAACGGAAACCATTGGCCAAAATTGGTTTGGAATCACCGCCTGGGGTCGCTGGCCATGGACCATTCACTCCGCTGGCTGGGGGATCATCTTCAATTTCAGCATCGCGGTGATTGTTTCTGCCTTAACCCAGAATAAGGAAACCCTTGCACACCGGCTGAAATTCCATGCATTCCTCAAGGAACATGCAGGTTTGCCTGAGAGCAAGAAAAACCTTGTTCCGGTCGCATGGGTCGTCGTCATCGTCTGGTTTATATTTGCTCAAGGACCGGGCGCTGTTGTCGGAAACACGATTTTCGGAAATCCAACCGATTCATCGACCTGGTTATTCGGGATGCCTTCTATCTGGCTGTGGCAGATAATTTGGTGGGCGCTCGGCGTAGCGATGATGTGGTTTCTGGCCTACAAGCTGGAGATGTCCACGATTCCTTCTAAAGAAGTTGAAGCGCTTGTCGAAGACGTCGCTGAGCTTGCCAAAGCTAGAGCTTAATCCGCTAAACCGAACTAATTGGGGGGATACTTCGGTATCCCCCTTATTTTCAACAGACCGGGCGGGAAGTCATAAAGGGAGGAATTTTAGTCATGGACGCAATGACAATCTGGTACTGGGTTTCGTCGATTGGCCTGGCCGCTCTTCTTTTTCGACCTGCTAAAAAATTCATACTCATACAAAGATTGAAAAGAACCACAGCTAAATTAAAGCGCCAATTGACTGAAGATGAGATACAGGACCTGGAAAAAAGAACAATCCCCATAACCGCATTGATTGTCATAACTTTTTCTTTTCTATTTAACAGCGTTATTATGAACAAGTACTTTTGATATTTATGAATACAAAAAACATACTGGCCGTAATAGTCACTCTATCCGTATGTGGTATTTTCGCATTCTACTATTATAAGTTTACGGTTCTGGAAACTACCCCGGGTGAAAACCAGTACAGGCTTGGAAACAAACATCTCGAGGACGGCAATTATAAAGAAGCGCTCCAGGTATTCGATCAGGTGTTAGTTGAACATACAGAATATAAGGAAGCTCACCTCGCCAAAGCAATTACCCTTCTCCAAATGGAACGTTTTGATGAATCTCGAGAGTCTTTTAATATAGCAATTGGATTGGATAATCAGTATGCACAAGCTTATGCAAACCGCGGTATTCTAAACGACCGGGTCGGCCAGTATGAGGCAGCGCTGCACGATTACAGAAAAGCACTCAAACTCAACCCTGAATTGGCCGAGGGTCCTGGATGGCTTTGGAGGTTTCTCCGAAATATTCCTGATCGCCCTCCAACGATTGCCGATCGCGCTGATTATCTGCAAGAACAGTTAAAGAAGCCTGAAGGTGAGCGACTTCTTCGGGTACCGGAACTAGATTCAACACAAAGGATGTATAAAAAATAAGATGCCTTAAGATATGAAAAGTATCGCAAGAGCGATTACCCCCCAATTCGGAACCTTGAACTAGACCGAATGTGTGTCGAATAAAAGGAGGATGAACATGACGAATCCTTATGAAATTGCCTACCGGCAGTCGATTGAAGACCCCGATACTTTCTGGGCCAAGGCTGCTGAAGATTGCCACTGGTATAAGAAATGGGACAAGGTGCTCGATGACAGTAATAAACCCTTCTACCGCTGGTTCACCGGGGGGGAAATGAACACCTGTTACAATGCCGTGGATTGCCATATCGACAACGGTCGCGGGGATCAAAATGCCATTATCTACGACAGCCCAGTGACCGACACCATTAAAAAATATACCTATATTCAACTGCGCGACGAGGTTGCCCGGTTCGCCGGAGCCCTGGCCGCCCAGGGGGTGGCCAAAGGCGATCGGGTGCTTATTTACATGCCGATGATTCCAGAGGCCGTTATCGCCATGCTGGCCTGTGCGCGCCTCGGCGCCGTGCATTCGGTGGTGTTCGGGGGGTTTGCCGCCAAAGAGCTGGCGGTGCGAATTAATGATGCCAAACCCAGGGTGATCGTAACGGCCTCCTGCGGTATCGAGGTGGCGCGCGTCATTGCTTATAAACCGCTGCTTGATCAAGCCATCGATATGGCCGAATTCAAACCGGACCGCTGCATTATCAAGCAGCGACCGATGGAAGAGGCCGGTATGATAGCCGGGCGTGACCTGGATTGGGACGAGGTAATGGTAGCCGCTGAACCCCATGACTGTGTGCCGGTGGCCGCCACCGATCCGCTGTATATTCTGTATACCTCCGGGACCACCGGCGTGCCCAAAGGCGTGGTGCGCGACAACGGCGGGCATATGGTTGCTTTAAAGTGGACGATGGGCGCCGTATACAATGTGGATGCCGGAGATGTTTACTGGGCGGCCTCGGATGTCGGCTGGGTGGTGGGCCATTCTTACATCGTTTACGGTCCGTTGCTCAAAGGTTGTACCACCATTATATTCGAAGGCAAACCGGTGGGCACGCCGGATGCCGGTGTTTTCTGGCGGGTGATATCCGAACACAACGTCAAGGTCATGTTTACCGCCCCCACGGCGTTTCGCGCCATAAAGCGCGAAGACCCCCAGGCCGAATTGATGAAAAATTATGATCTGTCCAATTTTAAAGCTCTTTTTCTGGCCGGCGAGCGCCTGGATCCGGACACGCTCAAATGGGCCGAAAAAAGTCTGGACATCCCGGTAATCGACCACTGGTGGCAGACGGAGACCGGCTGGGCCATCGCCGGTAACTGTCTGGGGCTGCACCATTTTCCGGTCAAAGAAGGCTCGCCTACCAAAGCGGCTCCGGGCTGGAACCTGCAGGTGGTCGACGAGAATACCCAACCGGTTGCGAGCGGAGAGATCGGCGCGCTGGTGGCCAAACTTCCGCTCCCGCCGGGCACACTTCCTACGCTGTGGAACAATGATCAGGGTTTTTTAGCCGCTTATATGGAAGAATTTCCCGGGTATTATAAGACCGCGGATGCCGGGTTTATTGATGCAGAAGGCTATGTTTTTGTGATGAGCCGCACCGATGATATCATCAATGTCGCCGGTCATCGCCTTTCGACCGGAGCCATGGAGGAAATTCTGGCAGATCACCCGGATGTGGCAGAGTGCGCCGTGCTGGGGGTTGAAGATAAGCTCAAGGGCCAGGTGCCGGTCGGCTTTGTGGTGCTCAACGCCGGCGTTAGCCGTGAGCCGGGCGATATTGTCGCAGAAGTCATTCAGATGGTTCGGGAACGTATCGGACCGGTGGCCTCTTTTAAGACCGCCACGGTGGTCAAGCGCCTGCCCAAGACCCGGTCCGGCAAGATTTTGCGCGGCACGATTCAAAAAATCGCCGATAATACGCCATATAATGTGCCGGCGACCATCGATGATCCCGCAATTTTGCAGGAAATGGAGGCAGCACTGATCGGCATCGGGTACGCCAGAGCCAAAAAAAAATAGAGTGGTATCGTTATGCCCAAAGAAATACTCATCGTAGATGATGAGCCGAGCATTGTCGTTCCGATCCAATTTTTGATGGAGCAGCAGGGCTATAATGTCATTATTGCGAAGAACGGCGAGGATGCGCTTGACATTATTTTAAAATACAAGCCGGACCTCATCTTGTTGGATATCATGCTTCCCGGAATTGATGGGTATGAAGTCTGCGAAATCGTGCGCTTGAATCCTGATTTTAGAAATGTTAAAATCATTTTCCTGACTGCCAAAGGCCGCGAGGTCGAAATAGCCAAGGGCATGGCGCTCGGGGCAGACGCTTATATTATCAAGCCGTTTTCGAATGCAGAAGTTGTTGCCAAGGTCAAAGAGCTTCTAGAAAATACGCATGAAAAGACGGGGACATAAATTCTGGCAGGCGATTGCGCTATCTTTTGCAGCTTGGCTAATCATATGCGTTGCTTTCGCAGTCTGGTTTAAAACTCAACTATCACCAGAAGCGCATACCTTTTTACTGGACCTCCTTAAACACCATATCGGCCCGCTTCTCCTCCTGGCCTTTCTCGTGCTGCTGGTTGGCGCATTGTTTCTGGACAGTGTCTTGCGCAAATACATCCGGCCGCTGCGAAAACTTGCCGAGCAAATATCACTGGTTAATCCCACCAATCCCTCACACCGCTTTGAAATATCAGGTGCCGTGGAAATTCAGCAGCTCTGCGATCGATTGAACGAAGGGGCGGCGCATTACGAATCCCTGCTCAGTGATATTGAGGGCCGCGTCAATATTGCCAGAGCTCAATCTGAAGAAGAGAAAAATACCCTGGCAGCAATTATGTCGGAGCTGCCAGAAGGGGTGATTGTCTGCAACCCCGACGGTCAAATCCTTTTATACAACAACCGGGCAAAACTGCTGCTGACGGGTTTGGCCAATGACGACCATGAAAAATCCATACGATTTATCGGTCTGGGACGCTCTGTTTTCGAAACTTTTGATGAAAATTTAATCCGGCACACCATCGATCAGATAACCGATAAATTAGAACATAACGAACCGGATGTGGTGTCGTATTTTGTCACTCCGGGAGCCGAAAATACCCTGCTAAGGGTCGAAGCAGTGCCGGTTTTGAACTTCCAAAGGCAGTACTCGGGTTTGATTCTGATTCTGTATGATATTACCCAGCAACTCGAATCTCAAAATTATTTGAACCTGACCTTACAATCCTTTACCCGCGAAATTCGGGCCTCATTTGCCGGTATTCGCTCGGCGATCGAAACCATATTGGATTACCCGGATATGGATGCCAATCGTCTCGAAACGCTTAAAAAGATTATTCATAAAGAATCGCTGAATATCGGGGATATTTTAGAGCGCGATCCAACGCTGTTCTCTGATCCCCTCTTCAATCAGTGGCCGCTGGTTCGAGTTTCGGTGCGCGATCTGTTTGAAACATTGCAGGCCAGGTGTCGTCAGAGTTTAAATTTGCGAATCCGTGCGGAGAATTTGACCGGCGAGCATTACGTCAAGGTCGACCATTCTTCCTTTTTGCTGGCCCTGTTAAGCGTCATTCAGCAGATCCAAACAGCCACCGGTGTAGCTGAGCTCACCTGCCGTTTGACCCCGCTGAAGCGTTTTGTCGGCCTGGATTTGCTCTGGTCGGGCCACCCGTTAAAAGCAGATTTATTAAAGTCCTGGGAAGCTCAGCCGCTGGTGTTTGAAAAGGAAGGCTATTCGTTAAGCCTCCGGGAAGTGATTGATCATCATAACAGTGAAATCGGCTTATATGTATCCAGGAGCATAAAGAATACATCTTATGTGCGTTTTTTTCTTCCGGTTCCCTATTTGGTTAAGCCCGAGAAAACACGGTCCGTGACGATTTTGCCCGAAAGCCGGCCCGAGTTCTATGATTTTGATATGTTCTTGCAAGCGGTTCAGCATCCGGAGTTTGAGAATCGCAAGCTGGCAGAGCTGACTTACACCGTATTTGATCTTGAAACCACAGGTTTAAATCCCAATGAGGGCGATGAGATCATCTCCGTCGGTGCGATTCGAATCGTTAATGGCCGTTTGCTGCAAAGGGAACGTTTTGAACAACTGGTGGACCCGCGGCGATCGGTCCCCTGGATGTCGGTGAAAATACATGGGATTCATCCCGAGATGCTGCAGGGAAAGCCGACCATCGATGAGGTTTTGCCGACGTTCCATGATTTTGTAAAAGACACCATTCTGGTGGCTCACAACGCGGCTTTTGATATGCGCTTTTTACAGTTAAAGGAAGAACGGACCGGGGTGCGATTTTTGAATCCGGTGCTGGATACATTATTATTATCGGCCGTTGTCCACCCGTCCCACGAGGATCATAATCTGGAAGCCATTGCCAAACGGCTGGGGGTTAGAATCCTGGCTCGGCATACATCGATGGGGGATGCCATTGCCACCGGTGAAATGTTTCTCAAATTTTTGCCGCTGTTGTCCCAGCAGCAGATTTTTACCCTCAAGCAGGCCCTGGCAGCTTCCCGGAAAACATTTTATGCCCGTAAGCAATTTTAGCGGTTAAGAGCGGCCTCCAGGGTGATCGGCAGTGAAAATGAAAACGTAGACCCGATGCCGGGCTTACTATTAACCCATATTTTTCCATGGTGAAAGTCAATGATGCGTTTGCTGATGGTCAAACCGATGCCGGTTCCATAAGGCCGACCTTTGGTGGGGTCTTTTACCTGTTGGAATTTTTCGAAAATTTTGATTTGGTCCTCGGGTTTTATTCCGATGCCGTTGTCCTGGACATCAACCCGCACCTGTTTGTCACTGGTTGTCAGCCGGATGGTTATTTTTCCGCGATCGGCGCCGCAAAATTTGACGGCATTTGAAATCAGATTCACCATGACCTGAACCAGGCGATCCCGGTCGCCGGATATCGGTGGTGGATGATCGTTCAGCTCATAATCAATGGTGATGTTCTTATCCTCGACCAGCTGGCGGGTGCTGGCGACAGCGTCCTGGATAATTTCTTTGATATCGGCAGAAGTGATGACCCAGTCCATCTGGGCCGATTCGATTTTCTCGTAATCCAGTACCTGGTTGATCAGACGGGTTAAGCGTTCGCTTTCTTTAATGATGATTCCGGTAAAACTTTTGTGCTGATTTTCATCGATGCCCGGATTGTTATGTAAAATTTCAGCCAGCGAGCGGACCGATGTCAGCGGGGTGCGCAATTCGTGGGTGACGGTCGAGATAAAATCGTCTTTGAGACGATCCAGATCCTGCAGACGGCGGTTGGCTTTTTTAAGTTCGGCGGTGGCGTTCTCCAGCTCCCGGCTGTAAGCAATCACCTGCCGGGTTTCATCGAGAATGTTCAAAACTTCTTCGATACCCAAAGATTCTTCTTTGACAACCGAGGCGACCATGACACGGGCGGATGCCGAACCAATGGCGCCGGCGAGCAATCTTTCAGTATAGCTGACCAGGTCGGCATCGGCGGTTACCAGGTAATTCCAGCTGAGTTTACGCTCGTCGGCGTATTCGGCAAGGGCCGCGTCCGTGCGGCGTCTGCCTAAAAACCGTATTAACAGCGATTTAAGGTCCGGCAGATTGGCTGTACCGCGCCAGAAATGGGACTCAGCGGTTTTACCGGAATATCTGAAAACATCAACAAACAGGGCGGCCTGGGTATGGTCGATGGCGCGTGGACGGCTGAAAATAGATACACCGATATAGAAGCCGATATTGGCCAGCAAACTCCAGAAAACCGAATGGGATATGCGGTTGAAGTGCTGCAATCCAAATAATTGAAATGGTTTCAGCAGTACGATACTGAAGGGCCCCTGGGTAACAAAATCCTGAGAAATGACGCCGGCCTGCACCAGCGACGGCAAAAAAAGGGTGTATACCCACACCGCGAATCCGGCCAGCAGGCCGCAGATTGCGCCGGTGCGAGTGCCGCCCTTCCAAAAAATGCCGCCCAGCATGGCCGGGGCAAACTGCGCGACCAGCGCAAAAGACATCAACCCGATTGACACCAGGGAATAGAATTCGCCAATGGTACGGAAATAGGCGTAACCCAGCAACAAGACTAAAATAATACTACCGCGGCGGATGGTGAGCAGCAGCCCGCTATAATCACGACGCAGGCCAAGCGTTTCAATGGGCAACCTTAGCAACACCGGCATGACCAGATCGTTGCAGATCATCGTGCTCAGGGCAATGGTTTCGACGATGACCATGCCGGTTGCGGCCGACATGCCGCCGAGGTAAACAAACAAAGCAATCAACTGCTGGTGTTCGACCATCGGCAGCGTGAGGACAAAGGTGTCGGCATCGATACTGCCGTCCGGGAACCGCAGCAAGCCGCTGAACGCCACCGGCAAGACAAAAATGTTGATGGCCAGAAGATAGAGCGGGAAAAGCCAGATGGCTTTGTTGAGGTGCTCTTCATTCACGTTTTCCACCACTGCTACCTGGAATTGACGGGGCAAAAAGATAATGGCCAACATGGAAATTAATAAATAAATGCTCCAGTCCGTAAAGTTGTTTCCCGGGCCTTTTATCAGCAGGTATTTGTCAAAAATTACAGAGCTGACGCTGCCGGAATCGCCGCTGAGAGAATTCTTTACATCGGCGTATTCGGCGGCTTTTTGAAACAGGTCGCCAAATCCGTTATGAATGAAGTAGGTCACAAAAATCCCGACGGTCAGGGTAGCGGCAAGCTTGACGATCGATTCAAAGGCGATGGCCGCCACCAGCCCCTCATGCCGTTCGGTTGCGTCTAGGTGCCGGGTGCCAAAAAGAATGGCGAATATCGCCAGCAGCAGGGCGATGTAAAAAGCGGTGTCGCCGAGTATGGGGATTTCTGAAAAGTGAAATGAAACCGATATTTCGGGATATTGGTTGATCAGAAAAAATCCGGTTGAAATCGCTTTAAGCTGCAGTGCAATGTAAGGGATGATGCCGATCACCGCTATGATGGTCACAATTCCGCCCAGGGTGGTGCTTTTGCCGTAGCGGGAGGCAATAAAATCGGCGATGGAGGTGATGCGGTGAACCTTACTGATGCGGATAATTTTTTGCCAGATCCACCAGCCCAGCAGCGCCATGAGGGTCGGGCCGATGTAAATGGTTAAAAACCCCAATCCGCTGCGGACCGCCAGGCCGACACTGCCGTAGAAGGTCCAGGCCGTGCAGTATACGGCCAGGGAAAGGGCATAGATATAAGGGTTGCTGATGATGCTGCGGCCGGCATCGGCGCGCTTATCACCGTAATGGGCGATGGCAAATAGCAGGCCCATGTAGCCAAATGAAACAAAAAGGATGACTCCGGTCTCTAACATCGGCTATGGCCTTGTTTTATCCGCGGGTTTTGAAGGTGGGCGCGAGCGGGTTTTGGTCGCGATGGCCGCCAGCAGGATTAAAAGCGTCCAGCCGGTGAATACATAGAAAAAAAGCAGTGGAACGCCGAATACCATGGTGTTCAGGTTAAATAGTGACAGCAGAGGATAATTAAAAAGAACGCAACCTAGCAGAAATAAACCAACCAAACGTTTATTTTTTCTATCTTTGGGAGTCACTGTTCACAGCTCGTTTGACGGAAAAGAAAGGAATGGGTCATTCGTTTTATGGCACGCTACTATAGATGAATTGATTCGCAGTGTCAATGAGTCCCGGGGTTATCGTGCCGTTGCCTTTTGAAAATAACCTATTGAATTGGCACGTCGAGCAAGTTGT
>JBFFCW010000075.1:0-12413 GCA_041559695.1 Desulfobacterales bacterium | reverse complement strand
GGCAACCAGCGATTCGTATATGTTGTCACATACTTGAAAGGAGTTGCCGTCGGTTTCATAGGCCGGATCCAAACCGACAGCGTCGCCACCGCGACCCCAGATCAACGTCCCGCCATGTTTGGGTGCTGCGAGGGCGGTGCCAGCGCATAAAAAAACAAATAAAGTCAATACTACACTGATTTTTTTAAACATACGTTAGTCCTCCTTTTTATGGGTTAACGATTTCTTTAAAAAAAAATTCCAGCGCCAAATAGACATCTTGCTGATTATCAAAATTGAATTTGATTGTCAAAGATAAACAGGCAGATTCCTCCTTGTCCCTGTATTTGCTAAATCCTGCCTTCTTCGACCGCATGGCAGGCCACCTGGGATTCGGCGTCCAGTCGCATGAGTGCCGGGATTTCTTGAATACAGCGATCGTTCGCATAGATGCAGCGGCCGTGGAAGACACAGCCCGAGGGCAGGTTGATGGGTGTCGGGACCTCACCTTTGAGTTTCAGGTGTTTGGGTTTCTGAACGCCGAGCTCCGGAATGGCGCTCAGCAAAGCCTGGGTGTAAGGGTGACGAGGCTGTTCGTAGAGCGTTTTAGTCGGCGCCAGTTCACAGATAGTGCCCAGGTACATGACGGCCACACGCGTGCTGATGTGCTTTACAACCGAAAGGTCGTGGGTGATAAACATATAGGTTAGGCCCCGCTTTTCCCTGGCCTCCATCATCAGGTTTAAAATCTGGGCCTGAATGGAAACATCTAAGGCCGAAACCGGCTCATCCGCCACAACAAATTCAGGATCGACCATCAGAGCACGGGCAATGCTGATCCGCTGTCTCTGACCCCCGGAAAATTCATGTGGATATCGTCCGGCCCAGGCAGGATCCACGCCGACCTGGCGCATCACTTCGGCCACCCTGTCTTTGGCTGCCTGAGCGCTGATAGATTTATTGTGAAAATAGACCGGTTCCGCCAGAATCTTATTGACCGTCATGCGGGGATTCAATGATGCATACGGATCCTGAAATATCATTTGCATTTTTTTACGAAAGGGCAGCATCTGCTGGGGGCTCAGGTGATCTATGCGCTGATCCCGATAGCGTATCTCGCCGCTGTTGGGCGGGTACAATCCCAGAACGGCCCTGGCCAGGGTCGATTTTCCACAACCGCTTTCACCCACCACCCCTAACGTTTCCTGCGGCATAATCTGAAAGCTGACGGCATTAACGGCTTTTACCGTGGTTTTTTTTCGGACAATACGCCCACTCTCCAATGCCAGCTGGTCCAGCAATCCACCGGAAATATCAAAGTGTTTGACAAGGTCTTTTACGGTCAACAGACTGTTATTTTCCTCTATTGCTGAGATTTTCAAGCAGCCTTTCGTTAAAAATAAATTTTATTTGATCATATGGCATGCGGTCATGCGATCCAGTTGATCTTTGCTGATCAGTGCCGGTACTTCCGTGCTGCAGATCGAGTCGCTGATGGTGCAGCGCGGATGGAAGGCGCAGCCCGGCGGTATTTCCGTCAGATTCGGCATCATGCCGGGGATCTGGTTTAAACGCTCACCCGGCGGAATGATGCCGGGTAATGCTTTGATCAATCCCCGGGTATAGGGATGTTTGGGATCCTCAACCACGGCATGGGTGGATCCGCTCTCTACGATTTTGCCCGCATACATGACCACTATTTTTTCAGTAACCTGAGAGACGACCCCCAGATCATGGGTGATCAGAATCAATCCCATTTTTTCAGATTCGCATAATTCCATCAGCAAATCCGTAATCTCCGCCTGAATGGTAACATCCAAAGCCGTGGTGGGCTCATCCGCGATGATCAAACCGGGATTGGTCAGCAGCGCAATGGCGATAACGATGCGCTGCCGCATTCCCCCGGAGCACTCGTGGGGGTACTGCTGTAATCTTTTCTCGGGAGATGGAATATGGACTTTTCTTAATTTCTCCAGGGCGATGTCCAGCGCGTCGGCCTTGCTGAGCTTCTCATGGGCCAGCACGGTCTCGGTCATCTGGGTGGCGATGGTCAGAACCGGGTTGAGCGTCATCATGGGGTCTTGAAAAATCATGCTGATGCGGTTGCCGCGAATGGCGCGCATCTCTTCTTCGGGCAACCGGTTGAGTTCCTGATTCTCAAACAGGATCTTCCCACCGGAAATATAACCGGGCCTGCTGATCAGATTGATAATGGCAAAACCGGTAACCGACTTGCCGGCACCGCTTTCGCCCACGATGCCCAGGCGCTCGCCTCGGTCCAGGGAGAAGCTGATACCGTCGATGGCGGTTAACTCACCTGACCATAAAGCAAATTTAACTTCCAGATCTTTAACTTCGAGTAGATGACTCATTTAATTCGTATTTGGTGTTTAGTATTTGGAATTTGATTAATCCCGATGCAAATGCTTAGCTTTTTTTCGATGGCAAGGCGCAAAGTGCTTCAAAAGCGGAGCGTACACGCCAGTGCGTGAGCATTTTGAAGCGGTTTGCAACGCAGCCAGCGGGCAAAAGATGAATATTTGCATCGGGATTTAGCCTTTATATAGTTTGGGGTTGAGCACATCTCTCAGCCAGTCTCCCAACAAAAGAACAACCAAAATAAAAATCACCAGCAAGACACCGGGGAAAAAGGTAATCCACCAGGATCCGCTGAAGATATATTCAAAGCCGGACCGGATCAACGATCCCAGTGAGGGTTTCGTGATGGGCATACCTAAACCCAGAAAAGAAAGGGCTGCCTCGCTCATCACCGCATTGGCCACCTGAATAGTCGAAAGCACCAGAACCGGGGTGAGGGTATTGGGCAATATATGTCTCAAGATGATCCGCCAGCCACTGATACCGATCACCCGGGCCGCCTCGACATACTCTTTGTTTTTTTCGCCCAGGACCGACGCTCGCACGGTGCGGGCATATTTGGGCCATTCGGACATTCCGATAATAATGATCAACAAGGGCAAAGCCAGCTCTTCCCAGCGGCCGACGCCAAAAGCCAGCTTGAAAATGGCGCTGGTGAAAATAGCGACGATCAGGTAGGGAATCGAAAATTGAATGTCTGCGATGCGCATTAAAAATGCATCCAGCTTACCACCAAAATAACCGGCAAGTAGACCCACCAGAATGCCGAGGAAGGCCTGGAACAACACCGCACCCACGCCGATGATCAGCGATACCCGCAGGCCGAAGATCATGGTGCTGAGCAAATCGCGGCCCTGAATATCGGTTCCCAGCATGAAGTTTTCGTTACCGTCTTCCATCCAGACTGGCGGGGTTTCGGCATCCATGATATCGATGGTTGCCGTATCGTAGGTGTCATGAGGCACCACCACCGGCGCCAGGATACTGATCACCACCAGAACCAATAGCACGCAAAAGCTTCCGATCGCGATGGGATCCTGTTTGAAATTATAAAACAGATAAGAATTTTTAAATCGTTGCCAGGTATTCATTTTCTGCCTGCAATTCTTACCGTTGGATTGACAAACCCGTAGACAATATCAACGACAGTATTGATGACCACGAAAATCGCACCCACCACAACCAGATAGGCTACGAGCAGAGAGGTGTCCGAACGTTCCACCGCCTCTATGAACATGAATCCCATCCCATGCCAGTTAAAAACCGATTCGGTCAAAATAGTGAAGGCCACCAGGATTCCCAGCTCAACGCCAAATATGGTGATCACCGGCAGCAGCGTATTTTTAAAAGCATGCACGAACCAGACGCGCTCGCGGCGCAGTCCCTTGGCCCAGGCAAATTTGATGTATTCGGTTTCTAAAATCTCCATCATTTCCGCCCGCACGAGCCGGATAAAAAGCGGCAGCATGATCGTTGAGAGCGACACACTGGGCAGGATCAGGTGTTTGAGGCCATCCCAGGTAAAAAAACCGCTTTCCCAGCCCCAGATGTTGACGGTTTCTCCGCGCCCATAGGATGGCAGCCAGTTTAATTCCACGCTAAAAAAATAGATCAAGGCAATCGCCGTTAGAAACACCGGAATCGCAACGCCAACAGTACTGACGGCCATTACGATTCGCGAAAGCCAGCTTTTGGGATAGATGGCGGCATAAATGCCCGCCGGAATGGATACCACAATCAGGATCAGGGCCGTGGCAATCACCAGCTCAAGGGTTGCCGGGGCCTTGGATACAATGACCTCCAGGGCCGGTTTTTTATAGAAAAAAGATAATCCCAGATCGCCTTTGCAGGCATTTTTTACAAACCGAAAATACTGGACATAGAAGGGGTCGTTTAGACCCAACCGGTCCCGAATGACCGCGCGCTCGGCCGGTGTGACGCGCTCGCCCACCAAGTCCCGCACCGGGTCGCCGATCGAATGCTGGATCGAAAAACCCACCAGGCTGATGACCAGCATCACAAAAACAGCTTGAATGATACGTCGAATGATAAATGCAAACATCGCCGGCCTTTTATGAAATGTGAATTGAATCGGTGCCTTTTAATACGACCAATGTCGGGGCAGGTCAAGAGGGAAAACATGAAAAATACGAGAATAAATTCATGGTGATAGAGCTTTTGACAGTTGGCATAATGCGCATGCCGGAGCGCTAAACACATCAAACGAAAAAAGGGCAGGTGACTTATTTTACAATCGCCACCTGCCCCTGCTTTTATGTCTGGCCGTTCTTTTACCTATTTGATGACCAGATCTCCTAAATAAGGAAAGTTCATAGTGTTAACAATCGGCTTGATCATGACGTTATTTTTACCGGCATACGAATGGTTTTGCCAGTGAAACGGTACAAAAGCAGCGTCATCATAGAGAATCTTTTCGATTTGCTGCAGAATTTTAGTGCGTTTTTGCAGGTCGGTTTCGACCTGGGCCGCCATGGTCAGCTCATCGATCTTCGGATTGCAGTAGTTGCCGCTGTTATACTGGCCGTATCCGGTTTCCTTGTTGGGGCACATCCCCAGAAATTCGGTGAAATTACCGGAATCTTCCGTATCCGAATGCCAGCCGATCATCTGGATATCGGCCACCTGGGCATCAAACTCGTCCCAGTACTGGGCCTTGGGCATGGTCTTGAGATTGACCTTGATATTGATTTTGGCCAGCATGGATGCAAATGCCTCGGCGATTTTTTCATCATTCACATAGCGGTTGTTGGGCGCAATCATGGTGACTTCAAAACCCTTTTCCAGACCGGCTTTTTTCATGAAATCCTTGGCTTTTTTGAGGTCGTAGCGGGGCTTCAGCTCCGGATTGTATCCCATGTAGCCCCTGGGGCCTTGCTGAGCCGCCGGTGTTGCGGTGCCTTTCATGATTTTTTGGGCAATACCCACATTATTAACCGCGTGGACAATGGCCTGCCGCACATTCACATCCTTGAATTCGGCCCGTCGTTTCTGATTCAATTGAACGGTGATGATGCGGCCGCCGGAATAGGTCACCAGTTTCACTTTGGGATCTTTTTCGATGCGCTGAAAATCCTGGGGCGGTACCGGTGTAATGAAGTCGACATCGCCGGACAGCAGCGCGGCCACCCGGGTGGCATCCTCTTTGATCTGCGTCAGGACAATCTTGCTCACATTGCCGGGGGAATCCTTATCCCAGTAATCGGCGAATCTTTCGAAAACATACCTGGCGCCCTGTTCCCATTCGACGACTTTGAAGGGACCCGTACCGGATGAATTGTGCAGCGCAAATGAAGGTCCGATTTTTACGACCGCGTCCTTGGGCTGTCCGGCGGCATCCGTGCCGGAGTAGAATTCGCTGTCCAGCGGGAAGATATAGGTGGCCATGTTAATCAGCAGGGCATAGGGCTTTTTGGTTTTGATATCAACGGTATGGTCATCGACGACGGTGCAGCCGTCAAACGGTGTGAAAAGTCCCTTGAAATCCGGACTTTCGTAAAAACGTTCAAAGGTAAATTTCACGTCTTTGGCCGTAAAGGGGTTGCCGCTGTGGAATTTGACGCCCTTGCGCAGATAAAAGCGCATGGTCAGGTCATCTATGCGCTCCCAGCGCTCGGCCAGGCGGGGTTCAAACTCCATATTTTGGGCGTAGCGGACGAGGGGATCAAAAACCCAGTGTGAATACTGCAGCATCCCCCCGGACAATTGCACCTGCGGATCCTGTGAAACCGGTCCCGCATCCAGCCCCAGTTTCAACGTTTTGGCGCCTGCGATGGAGCCCAGCGAAAAAACCATCAAAATAGCTAAACTAAAGATAACGAATTTTTTCATTACAGCCTCCTTTCATTATTTTTTTGTCTTCTTGTGAATCCCCCACATCAGAAAAAACAGTGTTTAATAGTGAGTGTATACCCTTACTGCCAACGATAGTATATATTTGAGAAGTATGTGAAGGTCAAGGAAGAAAACTTAAATAGATAGTTAACTATAAAAAATGATTACTATTTTAAATAAGGAGTTGGGAAATTTTTTCTGTCCAAGTTTGCCATTCCCGCCTGCCAGACTGTGCCATAATTCAAAAAGGCGCCTAATTTCTACCTGTCATGCCGGACTTGATCCGGCATCCAGTAACGTAAGGCTTTCACAAAGAACTGGATTCCGGGTCAAGCCCGGAATGACGAAAACACCAATATGAGTAGTTCTTCCTATTGCGACACAGTCTGCTGCGCTGGAATGACAGGTTCGTATTGAAGATACTTTCCGCCTCCCTCCCCAATTAATTAAGATATTATATGGATTTTTTATCAGTGGAATTCAGATGGAGCGAGGCTTCACAGCTTTTTGCCCAGGCCGATGACATCATCGTTTGAAAATCCCAGGCGTTCATAAAATGAAATTACCGCCTGGTTCGAAGTGCGCACCTGTAAGTTGATTTTCGGACAACCCCGCTCTTTAAGCGCGGACTCGGCTCTCTCCACCATGCGGCGGCCGATTTGCTGCCGCCGATAATCCGGATCCACGGCCAGATAATAGATCCAGCCGCGGTGCCCGTCATAACCGGCCATAACTGTCGCTATAATACGACCGTTGATGGTTCCCACAAAAAACAGGTCGGCTTGGACCTTGCGTTTCATTTCGATATCTTTTTGCGGATCATTCTGCGGGACCACCAGGTTACAGCGATGCCATAAATCAATGACTGCGAATTCATCAGAAGCCTGGTAGGATCGAATCTTGAACTTCGCATTCTTTGCCGCGCCCGCAGATGCCTCTTTTTTTTGAAAGGGGTTATATCCCGGCATGACAACCAGTTTTTCTTTGTTATCGATGATATCGGGTTGGTAAACGTTTTCAGCCCAATTATCGGGCTCTACTTCTTCAAATGCGACGGATACCGATTTCTCCTGGCATATCGCAATTTCTCTAACGTTTTTTACGATTTCGCGTGCCAGCAGTTTTTTCTGTTCCGCGGATCTTCCGGGATAGAGTTTTACGATGATGTGGGGCATAGGATCATTCCTTTCAGGCAATGACATGACCTGTTCTAATTTTTTGAGGGGCCGGCTAGTTTTATCATTCCAAACATGTCATTGCCGCGAAGGCGGGAACCCAGAAAGGTTCTTTTGTTGGGATCCCCGCATACGCGGGGATGAAGGCTGGATGCCCGCCTGGCGCGGGCATGACGATAGAAATGCCCAACTTCTGGATTCTTTAAGTTATTATCCAGACACAGCACTAGGCTCTTTGCATCCGTGTTTGTGATTGAGTGATAAACGCGTCCAGCAAAACATAGAGTTTATGAAGACTGCCGATATTGACGTGTTCATCGGCCGAATGCTGGCTCATATCACCATCGGCTCCCCAGACGATGCCTTTGATGCCATGGGCGGATAAAAAGCGGGCGTCACTGGCGCCGTGCTCAAAACCGACTTCGCAGTCGGTTGCGATTTCCAAAAGCAGATCCAGATAGGGAGAGTCACCGCCTTCAAACAGCGGATCTTTTTTCTCGACCACCAGTTCGCCTTTAATTTCCTTCTGGATGTTTTTAAAAAGCGCATCCATGTCATCGTTTTCCGTGTAGCGGATATCGAACAGCGCTTCGGCATAATCCGGGACCTGGTTGGCGGCTTTGCCGGCCTGAATCCAGGCGAAATTCAAGGTGCGATGCCAGTGGTCCGGGGCCGAAAGCTCAAAATTGGTCTTCAGCACCTGATAATCGTTGATGAGGTTTTCAATGGCATTCTCTCCCAGCCAGGGCCTGGCGCCGTGAGCGGTCTTGCCTCTGGCAATCAGCTTTAATTTAACAATGCCTTTTTCTTTGATAACAATTTTGTTTAAGCCGCCGCCGTCTAAAGCAATACAAAACTCAGCTTTGATTTCTTTTAGCGCTTTCTGGGCCCCATTCGCACCACCGATCTCTTCATCAGCCGTGATGATAATACCGAAGGGCAGATCGTTCTGGTCTTTGCCTTCTGTTTGCAGTTGTTGCAGATAGTTTTTTACGAAAACCAGGGATAAGGCAGCGGCATACTTGTCATCGATGCTGCCGCGGCCATACAGGGCGTCGCCCTTTACACGAGGATCAAACAGGTCATCAGGGCCATCTACCACATCGATGTGTGACATCAGTAATATGGGTGCAACGTCGTTTTGCGGCATAACCATAACAGATGGACTGTTATGATGACCCAGCCGCCGGTAATTGGCACCGCACTGCTTTAAATAATTTTCAATAAACGCCATACAGCGCTGAATTTCTTCAGGTTGGGAATGCATGGTTTTAAAGCGAATGAGATCCTGTGTGAGTGTTATGATTTCTTCCATAGCGGTTATCCTCGCTCAAGCTATACATCGAGTCAATTTCCAGTGCTTTAGGTTTCAATGTTTCCGCCGAAGGCGGATCAGGTGTCAGGTGTCAGGAATAAGCAGGTTTCAGGTTTCGGGTGTCAGGTGTCAGGACACTGCGCGCCACACCGTAATTTGAAATCACTCTTTAGCTGATTGAAGCCAATAGGCCTCAAGGCCAACAAAAGACCCTCCTGGCCAACTGCTGACACCTGAAACCTTTAATTTAGCCATGAGCCTCCGAACCCTGCTTGCCCTCCGTAGCCTTTAATGCGAGGGTGGGAACCTTTGAATCCTGAACCTTTTAGCCCATTATACCCATCGTGGAGATACAGAGAAATTAAGCCCAAGTCAAGGTCGTTCATATTTGCAAATAAAGGCGCGGGACTCCCATTGCGGGTCGGGTCGACGGGGTGGTGGGCAAGAACGATTGAGGGGTTGTAATTTTATAAACTTTTTGCAGCTGCGATGACGGTCTCCACGGCGGTTTCGATGCCCATTCTGCCCGTATTGATTGTCAGATCATAATTTTCAGGATCGGATATATCGGCATTATAGGATTTTCTGATAAAAGCGCTGCGCCTTGATTCTCTTCCTATCACGCGCTTCCTGGCTTTTTCGACAGATACATTATAGGCGCGGGCCACATTTTGAATCCTTATTTCTAATGGGGCCACGACCCGCAAACTGAATCTTTCTTCAGGCGGGAGAATAAAATTGGCGCCCCGGCCGACAATTACCGCACGCCCATGATCCGCAATCGTGTTGATAACCTTTACCAGGTGCTGCATGTAGATTCCGGGATAGAGGTATTGGTCTTTGTAAAGGGAGGATATAAAATCCTCAATTCCCGAGAGCCGTTCTTTTTCAAGGGTATCGATGACCGAGGCCCGTATTTTGGCACTTTTGGCGATTCCTTCGATAATGTCCCGGTGAAAATAATCAAAACCTAATCGATCGGCAACCTCCCGGGCCACGAGGCTGCCGCCGCTTCCGGGTTTCATGCTAACGGTGATAACCGGAATACGGTCTTCCGATTTGCGGTCTTTTTCGGCCGGCCCGCTTTCCCATCTTTTGATCTGCTGCTTCACAAACTGTGTGATTGAATTTTCTTTTGTGACCATATTTAATTATTTCCCGGCGGTGCTTTCCATAAAATGATCGATCAACTTCTGCTCGTCAGCTGCCGTTATTTCTTCAGGCAGCCGTTGCTCCGCCAGCGCGATAGCGGATTCAATCAGCTCTGATCGGATTAAATTTCGGGCTTCTACGATCTGGTTTTCGATCTTCTGTCGGGTGCTTGTCAGCAAGATCATGCTTTCCTGTCGGGCGTCTTCAATGATTTGTTGTTTTTTCTTTTCGCCGTCCTCGACGATTCTCTTTTTTATATTTTCAAAACGGGCGATGCTGTTTTTAAGCAAATTGTTTGCTTCTTCAATTTTTTGTGCGGCCGCTTCTTTTTGCTGATCATATTTTTTGATCTGCTGATCGATCGCTTCTCTGCGGTTCGATAAAAAGTCTTTTATCGGCTTTCTGCCAAACTTTATCAGGACAAAAGCGATAATCACGAAATTTACCCAGCGCATCACTAGGTCAAAAGTGGATCGCCAGGTATTCGTGGTTTCAGCTGCCAGAGCGTCTGTGCTGTTTAGAAGCAGGGCAGCAAAAACGGCGATCAAATAACAGCCGAAACATGCGATGTGGTAATTTCGCCTCATGAATTTTGACTCCGATACAGAACCGTTTCGATAATATGCTTTGCCAGATCCTCAGATTCCTTTTCTACATGTTTTCGGGCTGCTGAGATTCGGGCATCGACATCTTTTTGAGCCTCCATCCTTAAAGCGTTAATTTCTTCCCGGGTAGATGCCATTATTTCAGCCGCCTGTTGGCTGCCGGATGTCTCCAGCTGATCCTTTTGCTTAAAGGCTTCATCTCTGACAGCATTTTCCTGTGCCTGTATCTGATTCGTTAAATCCTCGAATTGGATTTCAGCCGCGGCGATATCTTTCTGGACAGTTTCAATATAAGTTTCTCTCTCATTCATGACCTTGCGCAGCGGCCGGAACATGATCCGGTTGATAATGAACAGAAAAATCAGAAAAGAAATGACCTGAAAAATTAACGTTTCATTGATGTTAATGAGCGCGACAGTGCTGATGATTTCCATTGTCAATCTTCCAATCGGGTTGCCGCCGGTGGTTCTACAAATACCTGGCCCGGCGGTTTCATCTCCGGGCGTCTGGTTTTAGACCACAAACAGGAGCAACAGCGCGACAACCAGGGAGTAAATCCCGGTCGACTCGGAAACTGCCTGACCGACGAGCATGGTTCGGGTCAGCAGACCCGCTTCCTTGGGGTTTCTGCCGATGGCCTCACAGGCCTTGGCTGCAACCATACCTTCGCCGACTCCGGGGCCGATGGCGCCAAGCCCCATTGCTAAACCGGCTCCGATATAACCTGCTGCTTTTACAATTTCTGCACCTTCGATTGCCATTTTTGCCTCCTTATGTGAAATACCCTTTAAGTTAAAAAATGAATTGGATTCTTATTGCTAATTTTTAATTAGACAGGATTAACAGGATTTTTCTTTTCTTTCTCAGTTTCCGTACGAAACTGAGAAAATTCAATCCGACTGCGTCGGAATTAGATATTTCTTTGAAAAGAGCCTCTTTCCGTTTGACGCGTTCTGTCACCAAATTAAAATTTACCTGTTTTTTATTGTAATTTTATTTATCGCCGAAGGCGATTGGGGTTTTCAGGCTTTCATCTGGAAAGCCTGAAAAATAAAATCCGATTAATCCTGAAAATCCTGTCAAACAACAAAAATAAAATTGAATCCATACCGATTAAACCACAAATATCAGCACCAAGCTCACCACCATAGCGTAAATGGCGGTCGACTGTGAAACCGCCTGTCCGACTAACATGATCCGCATGAGGTCGTTTGCATGTTCGACATTTCTGGCCACCCATCTCACCGCACCCTCGGCTGCCATTCCATTGCCGATTCCGGGTCCGATTCCGCCAAACCCCATGCAGAGACCGGCGCCTAAAAGCGCCATGGGGGTTGCCAGCGCGCTCGATTCGGGAAATGATTTAAACATCAGAATAAAACTGACTAACAATCCAAAAATAGCCGGTGTTTGGGCAACCGCCTGGCCTACCAGCATGATGGTGGTTACGTTAGCGACCGATTGCGGCGTCCTGGCGACGCCCTCGCAGCTGGCACCGGCTGCCAGTCCGCCGCCGTAGCCGGATCCGATGGCGGCAAGCCCCATGCTCAGGCCGGCTCCCACAAAAGCCGCCCAGGTCGGCGTCAACGGCGCGTTGCCAAAATCCATGAAAATTAGCATCAGGGACACAACCATCGAAAAAATCGCCGGTGTCTGGCAGACGGCGGAACCGATAAGCATGTTGGTGGTTAATTGCGAACCAACGGCAGGTTGTTGCGAAATTCCATAACAGGCCTCACCGCCCGGATATCCGGAACCGATGCCGGACCCGATGGCACCGAAGCCCATGCTGAAACCGGCGCCTAAAAACGCGGCGGCCTTTAACAGACTGGGGGTGCCGGTATTCATAAACAGCAGCAGGATGGCAATCACGAGCGCAAAAATTGATGCCGACTCGGCGACTGCCTGTCCGACCAGCATGTTTTTAAAAATATCGCCTGAAATTTCGGGATTCCT
>JBFFCW010000074.1:0-12460 GCA_041559695.1 Desulfobacterales bacterium | reverse complement strand
GGGATACGGCTTGTTCGGCCAGAAACGTTCGCAGCCCATTGAATCCAGCCTCGCAGATTTGCTGACCAACCAATTCTTCCAGTTCTTTCGCACTATCGTCCGAAACGCGAAACTGCGAGCGCCAGTCCCAGAACGTCTGGTTACCGTCGGTCACGGGTTTGAGCCGTACAGTTGCCACGTAGTCAAATAGTGGTAGAGAGGAGTCAAGGATGCAATAAGTGAAGGTGTAATCGCGATCGCTGTGGTGCAGCAATTGCTCACGCAGCTCGGCGCCATCGGTGATGCTGTAAGACCGCACGCCACCAACCACGTCTCCGCCGACATCGTTTTCCATCCGGCTGTGTCCCACGACCGGATGCCACCGGTCGTGACCGTTGAAATCTCGTAGAACAGTCCACACCTGGTCGATTGGGGCGTCAATGACGGCTGATCGAATAATTGAGATCTTCATTTTTGCCCGTAACGTTTCTTCAAGGCGTCGAACCCGCTTTGAAACATCCCGCCTTCAATAGTTTCGGTCAGCTCAGCAACTTTTTTCGGTAGGCAATCAAATTCCGCAGACCACTCTATAAAGCAGCGGTTGCCCTCAGTAACGGGAAACAGCCGCAAAGTGGCAATGTATTCTCTCAGATCCATAGTGCTGTCTATGATGGCGGAAGTACAGGCATAATCATAATCCGAAAGGGAAAGCAGTTTTTCCCGAATCCGAACGCCGTCTTTGAGCTGAAGGTTTCTCACGCATCCGACCTTGTCGGCCGGATCATTTTTTTCGATTCGACTCACTAATATCAATGGGTGCCAGTTGGCCAGCCCATTGAAATCTCTAAGGTCCCGCCACACACGATCTGCCGGTGCGTTCAGAACTGTGGATCGATAAACCTTTGCCATATGTTACTTCTCCTTGGCTCCTTTGGGCTGATCCTTTTTCAGATCAGCCAGCAGTTGTGCTAGTTTACTGGGGTCGCCGGCATCGATGCCGATTTCGCCTAACAGGTAGTCCAAGAGCGGGGCTTGGGCACGGTAGCGCAAGGCGCTGCTGACAAGTCGATCAGTTAGTCCACCTTCACCATCAGCTGCACCGCCGCCGGACGGCGTCGTCAAGCCGTCCAGGTGTACCACCTTAATCCCCTCGATCTTCTCCATGGGCTTGACGCTCTCACGGATAATCGTGTCGAGTTTATCCACCAGACGCAATCGCAGAGCGGACATCCTGGCCTCAGGGCTGGCGATGTTGTTGGCCTCGGCCATAAGCCGAACCCCCTCGGATTCGACCTCGTTCCGAATTTGATAGGCCTTGGAGCGGGTCACTTCGGTTTCGGCAAAGGCATCGGCCTCGATGCGCAAAATTTCTGCCTGCTCAGCAGCCACCGTTTTTTCGGTAGCGATGCGGGCTTTTTGCCGCAGCTGGTCCTTTTCCACTTCCAGGGCCGTCAGAATCAGTTCCACCTGCTTTTTACGCTCCGCCTGGGCTTTTTCGCGGGCAGTAAAAATGGCCTCTTCGGCTGAAATTGCAGACGCACGTACCTCGTCAGCCTTCGCGCGTGCAGTCGATTCGGCCTCCGAAGATTCGGCCACGGCGATCGTACGGTCGTGCTCAGCGAGCTCAATCATTTTGCGCCGTTCGATCTCCATCGCTTCGATGTCCCGCTGCTGTTCAATACGATCCTGCTCCAGCTGACGCTCGGAAGCTATGCGGGTTTTCTCAATCTCTTCATTGGCAACAATGTCAGCTATTTGCGCCTCACGCTTGCGTTCAGCACGCTCGCGAGCCAACTCTGCCTGCTGTTGAGCTCGGCGGAACTCCAACTCCTTTTCCTGGGCGAGGCGAGCGTATTCGCTCTCACGTTCGATATCCAGGCTCAGCTTTTCAGTTTCCAGGTTCTTGGAACGAATCTGGATCAGGGTATCCTGTTCGATGTCGTTGCGCATTTTTTTTCGCTGTTCGATCTCATCCGTCAACCGGGTCAAACCTTCGGCATCAAAGGCATTGGAGGGATTGAAGTACTCCATGTCGGTCTGGTCGAGGTCGATCAGGCTGGCCGATTCAAGCTCGACCCCGTTTTTGATCAGGGATTCGGCTACCGCCTGTCCCACAGACTGAACAAACTGGCTTCGTTGCTCGTGGAGCATTTCCAGGGTCATGCCGGCGGCTGTGGCCCGGAGTGCGTCGACGAATTTACCCGTCATCATTTCGCGCAGCTCATCGGGCTTGCCCGTCTTTTGCCCGAGAGTCTGAGCAGCGATGGTGATGCTGTCGGCCTCTTTTCGGACGCGAATGTAAAAATCGACGGCCACATCTACCCGCATGCGGTCCTTGGAGATCAACGCTTTTTCCTGATCCCGTACCACCGACAGTCGCAGGGTGTTGAGATAGACTTCCGTGATATCGTGAAAAATCGGAAAAACAAAGGCGGCACCGTCGAGGATAACCTTCTGTCCCCCAAGTCCAGTTCGAACGAAGGCGATCTCTTTGGACGATCTGCGATAAAAGGACCGGATAAACCAGATCCCCACCGCGATGAGGACTATCGCGACAATGATCGTCAGAATAATCCATCCGTAAATATTCATGGTACTCCTCCTAAGGATGGCAACTCACGCAGCGCCGGCTCACTCCGCATCCCTATGTTGATGGTTTTTTGAGTCAACGGCCTTGCCGGAGCATCCGTTAGTTGCGCTTGATGTTGAGAAAATCTCTGGTTTGGGCCACGAGGGCCTTCTCGGTGGGCAGCCGCTCCATCGAGGAGGCACCATAAAATCCATTGCACTCCGGACAACGTTTTAGGACGTATTCGGCATCCGCAGGCATGGAGATCGGACCCCCGTGGCACAAAACGATCACATCCCGGCGTTTTTTCAGTGCCGCTTCACTCCAGGCGTTAATATAATCGACACAATCGTCCAGACTTTTGGCCGTGTCGGCGCCAATGTTGCCGCCTGTGGTCAGACCCAGATGGCAGACAATGATATCGGCGCCGGCCTCGGTCATGGTGATAGCATCATCTTCAGAGAATACATAAGGAGTCGTCAGCATGTCTTTTTCGTGTGCCATCCGAATCATGTCCACTTCCAGCCCGAAACCCATCCCGGTTTCCTCCAGGTTTTGCCGGAAGCTGCCATCAATAAGCCCCACTGTGGGGAAATTCTGCACCCCGGCAAACCCCACGGCTCTGAGCTGGTCGAGGAAATGGTCAAAGATGCAAAAGGGGTCCGTGCCATTGACGCCGGCCAGAACGGGGGTGTTGCGCGTGACCGGTAACACTTCTGCTGCCATCTCCATCACGATGTCGTTGGCATTTCCGTAAGACAGAAGACCTGCAAGCGATCCGCGGCCGGCCATGCGGTACCGACCGGAATTATAGATCACAATCAAATCGATGCCGCCGGCCTCCTCGCATTTGGCCGACAGTCCGGTGCCGGCACCGCCGCCGACGATGGGCTGTCCGCTGCGAATTTTTGCGTTTAGTCGGTCTAGAATCTGTTGTCGGGTGAAACGGGCCATAGCAATCTCCTAAAATTGTTATCCGGCAGGACCGGAAGGTAAAATTTCCAAAAAGCGATCAACCAGCGCCTGGGCGAAGGTCGGATCGTTGATGTTCATGTCGAGCTTGATCAATTGACGATTGGGGCCTGGTCGAAATTCGCTTTCCAGAGTGTCGAACAGCATTCGGTCGGCAGCCGGATCGTAAAATGGTTTGTCGGCCGCATCGATCAGCGAAACCCCTTTGAGCGGTAGCAAAAACCGCACGGGCCCCTCCATCTGGTTGAGTTTGGTGGCAATAAAATGCCCAATTAACTGGTTTTCCTCCACCGAGGTGCGCATCAGGGTAACCTGGGGATTGTGTTCATAGAGAATACGGTCCTTGAATTTCTCCGGCACCGAGTCAATGGCTTCAAAATTGACCATATCCAGTGCCCCACAGGACCCCACATAGGGGATCTGACTGCGAATAATGGCTCCCATTCGGTCCTCTCCAGCGCTCATGACGCCGCCCATCAGAAAATCAGCCACCTCGGTAGTGGTAACATCGATTACGCCTTCGAGCATGCCCGATTCGGCCAATTTCTCCATGGATTGCCCCCCGGTTCCGGTGGCATGAAATACCAGGCAGTCATAACGCATTTTCAGCGATTTTACGACGGCCTGGACGCAAGGAGTGGTTACCCCGAACATGGTCAGTCCGACAGCCGGCAGGCGGGATTGATCCATCTCCTGTCGAAACCCGATCATACCAGCCAGAGCGTGAGCGGCGTTGGAGAGCACGTTGGCCGAAATGCGGTTGATTCCGGCCACGTCAGTAACTGAATAAATCATGCAGATGTCTGAAGGGCCCACGTATTGGCGAACATTGCCGGAAGCGACCGTGGAAACCATCACTTTGGGTACGCCCACCGGCAGGCTTCGCATCGCCGGAGTTACCAGTGCGGTTCCGCCACTGCCCCCGGCCGAGATGATGCCACCCACATCGCGGCGACCGGCCATGAATCGGGTAAAGGCCTGGGCCATTCCGGCCACTGCCGAACCGCGGTCACCGGTAAATACGGCACCGATTCCTTCCGGATGGTGTCGGGCCACCTCCGCGGGGCTGATGGCTGCCGGGGAGGGTTTACGCGAAGTAGACAGATCCACCGTAACGGTTCGCAGGCGCTGGCGGTCCAGGCAGGATTTAATGAAGAGCAGATCCCGGGTCTTGGTATCGAAAGTCCCTGCTATGTAAGCAGCCCGGTCGATAGTGTCGGCCACCGCCACCTGCAACACCGCCGAAGGCGCCTCACCTGCCAGCGAGGGAGGCGTCGTGGTTTCCTGTACCGGTTTTTCAGAAAGGTCGGCACCGCTCCACCGCGTCGGCGCGGTGGCACCGACAACCGTTTTGTTGAAATCTTCTTTTACCGGTTCTTCGATCACCTCATCCGTCTCGGATACCTCGGACGGCTCCGGCGGAAGGCTGCTGATGCCCGCAGTCACACCCAGCGACTCTTGCAGCAGACTTTGATCCGTCGCCAAGGTTGCGCCGGCCACTTCATGGGCAACACGGCCGTTCACAAAAACATAGGCGCGTTGAGCCAACGACTGTGCCATCTCGATATTCTGCTCGATCAGCAAAATGGCGATACCACTGGAACTCAGGTGGCGGCACACATTTTCCACTCGTTGGATAACCGTTACCGACAAACCTTCTGAAGGTTCATCCATCATTAACAGCAGCGGGTTGGTGACAAGTGCGCGGCCGATAGCTAACATCTGCTGTTCACCGCCACTGAGGAGGGTGCCGGATATTTGGGCTCTGTCAGACAATTCAGGAAACAATTCGTAAACCGCGTTTGGCGACCACTGCGAATTCGCACCGCTCTGTCGCCACGCAAAACGCAGGTGTTCATCTACGGTTAATGAAGGAAACAGCAGCCGTCCTTGGGGTACATATCCGATTCCCAGGATGGTAATATCGTGGGTCGGCATATGGACTGTTTCCTGGCCGTCGAACAAGATTGATCCGGTTCTGATCAGAGGTGGCAGCCCCATGATCGATTTCAGCAGGGTTGTTTTTCCCATACCGTTGCGGCCGACGACCACCACCAGTTCTCCAGGATGAACCTGCAGATTTACATCCTGTAGGATGTGGCTTTTGCCGTAATAGGCATCAAGGTGTTCTATGTTCAACAGCGGTTCAGGCATAATGGGAATTTTCTGATTGCCGGCTTAAGGTATAAATCTGCTGAACCTCTCGATTACCTTCGATCTGCTTCGGGGTTCCTTCAGCTATAATGGCGCCATGGTGCAGCACCGAAACCTGGTCGGCTATGCTGAAGGCCACATCGATATCGTGCTCGATGATAACCACCGTAATTTCGAGCTTAAGACTCAAAATCAGCTCGGTCATAAATTCTCGCTCTGTTGCGGAAAGTCCTGCCATGGGTTCGTCCAGCAACAATATCCTGGGCTTGTGTGCCAGCGTAATGCCCAACTCCAGCTGGCGGTGCTCTCCATGGGAGAGCTCATCGACTTTCCTTTCGAGTTTTTCCTCCAATCCGACCCTCTGCGCTATTTTGGCGATATAGCGATTTTGATTCTCAAATCTGCGCCAGGAACGGAACAGCGTGGCAATCTTGGAATTTTTTTTTCTTCGTGTCTGCCATGAAGCCAAAAACAGGTTCTCTTGGACCGTCAACTGTGAGAACAGGTTAGAAACTTGATAGGTCCTGCCCAGTTGCGAAGCAATTCGTTTCTGCACGGGCTCATGGGTCAGGTCCTTGCCGAACAGCAATATCCTACCCTCATCCAACGCAATTTCGCCGGTGACTAAATTAAAAAGGGTTGTCTTGCCGGCCCCATTGGGTCCGATCAATGCACGGCTCTCCCCCGTCATTACGGAGAGGTCTACCTTACTGACTGCATCGATGCCACCGAATGATTTGGATACATTTGTTAATTCAAGCGCATGCATGTGATCGAACCCTACAGAACCCGGCCGGTTAAAACACGGCGGGAATTAGTCCACCCAGCCGTTGTTTTTCTTTAGTTTTTCGACATAGTCTTTACCAAAGTGTTTTTCGATCTCCATGAAATAAGACGCCTTATCCCCTGGCGGGTAGTCACGGGTGGTCGCGGGGGCCGCCATGTACTTGTCGGCCATATCAGCATAGGGCCCGAACTGGGAGACCTCTGTATAGGTCTTTACGGCTTCATTCATCAGTCGGCCTTCTTTTTTAACGACCTTCTTGATGTAAATATTTTGCACCGGATTGGCAAATTTATCAAAATAAAACGGACCGCGCGGAGATTCGTCGGCACTCATTTTTACCTGGCGAAGAGCGGCGATGAACTTCTTCGAATCATCCACCTGCCCGTTAATGGCTTTCATGGCTTTAAAGGCGACATGCACGGCGTCGTAACCCTGAACAGCGATCACGTCCGGATAGGTGCCGTATTTTTTTTTGAAGCTTTCGCGAAATTTCTTATTGGCCCCTGAAGGGTTGCCGTCATAGTAGTGCAGAGAAGAGTAGACGCCCATAGCCGAATCTCCCAGCTCGGAGAGCATTGACACGATCGGCACGTTGGCCTGCCCCAGGATCTGGGGGTAGACTTTGTCTAGCCCAAACTGCTTCCATTGTTTGAAAAAGGCGACCACCTGGGCACCGCCGGAATTGTTCAAGACTGCATCGTACTCCTTGGACATGGCTATCAGCTTCGCCATAATCGAGCTGAAATCAACGGCTTCCACCGGATGCCAGATACGTTCGACTTTTTCCCCGCCGTTTTCCAAAAAACCTCTGATAAAACCAGCGGCCTGGTCCCACGGGTAAGAGTAGTCCTGTCCGACGATGATAACCTTTTTATATCCCAGATCTTTGGCGCTGTACTGTCCAAAATTGAAAATCACCTGGGCGCCGGTCCAACCGGGACGGATGACACTGTTGGTGGCCTTGCGCATGGTAATATCTTCCGGGGCGGAGTAGCCGATCAGCATGGGGACCTCGGGGTTTCGCGCACCCCAATCAACCGCTGCCATACCTTCGTGACCTAGCGAGGGCCCGATGATCAAATGAACTTTATCGCGGTTTTTGAGAGAATCCAATTTGGTCCGCATAACCTCCACATCGGCTTTGGTGTCCTCGCTGAAAACCTTGATTGGGATACCGTTGAATTCATTATTGTATTCGCCAAGGGCCAATTTGATGCCGTCCAGGCAGCCTTGACCGAAGATAGTTGCCCAACCGGTGGTCGGGCCAATAGTACCGATGCGGATTTCATCTAATGCCATCGCATTGCCCGCTATTGCACCGATAAAAAATAAAATTACAGTGATCGCTATGATCCAACTTTTTCTTTTCATATTTCTTCTCCTTTCCTATTTAGTGTCTTCATAGAACGGATCGTCGGATACACCCCCGGCGGGCGATCCGCTTCCCAGTGTTCGCGATGCAAAACCATCCCACAGACGCTTTAAAGCCCCGGCAGCCCCTCTAGGCGCGAACATAATCGTGATTAAAAACAATACACCCATGATCAATAAATAGCGCTGGGTGATACCGCTCAAAACCAGATCGAGGATTTTGAGGATTGCGGTTCCCAGGATCGCACCGAACAAGGTTTGAATGCCACCCAAAATACCTGACAGCAGGGTTTCGACGTTGGTGGTTAACGAGACGGAGTGGGGATTGATCAGACCGGTAAAGTAGGCAAAGAAAACGCCCCCAATAGAGGCCACGAACGCCGCAAAGATAAATGCCATGTATCGCAGCAGAGACACCGGATAACCCAGCATCGCCATGCGGCTTTCGCTGTCGCGAATGCCGCGCAGCATCAGCCCGAAAGGAGAACGTTTTAATGCCGCCAAAAAGTAAATCACGGCACAAAAGAAAAATAGCTCAAAAAGATAGAATGCCCCTTTTGACTTTTCGGTTGAAATCCCAAATATTACCGGTGCGAATATGTCAGTAATACCCGAATCGCCCCTGGTGACGGATGCCCATTGGCTTGCCAGCGCCCAAACGAGCTGACCAAGCACAAGGGTGAGCATCAAGAAGTATATGCCCCGGGCGCGAATTACCAGTAACCCTGTCAAAGCGGCAAACAAGACAGCTACCCCAATACCCACCAGGGGAGGAATCGGAAAGGGGATCTGATACCGGGTTTGCATAATAGCGATAAAGTATCCCGATATGCCGAAAAATGAAGCCTGCATCAACGAAACCACACCCAACTCACCTGCCAGAAAGCACAGGCTCAGGGTCAGCATACCGAAATACATGACACGAATACACATCATGACAAAATAGTCTGAAGCAATCCAAGGTACAGCGATCAACAGCGCCAGCGAGACCAGCACCACTGCTATTTTAGATATGTTGGAAAATTGCATCAGATCATGCCTTTGCACCAAACAATCCATGGGGCCTGATAGAAAGGATAATGGCCACGGGCAAAAATAGAATGAACAATGAAAATTCAGGAATATAAGCAGTGGCAAAACTGTAGATCAGACCAGTTATCAACGCACCTACGATAGTACCTCCCAAACTGCCCATACCACCGATAATGATCACGATCAGTGTTAAGGTCAAAATGCGCCAGTCTTCGCCCACCACCAGCATCATAGAAGTTCCGCCTACGACACCGGCAACGCCAGCCAAAAATCCAGATAGGCAGAAAACAACCGTAAATAGCCGACGGACATTGATTCCCAGAGCGGACACCATCTCGAAGTTATCAACACCGGCCCGGATGGTGACTCCAAGGTTGGTTTTCTTGAGGAAAAGCCACAAGGCAACGATAATCAAAACAGACAAACCCAACATAAAAATTCGAAATATGGGATAGACCAGATTAATCAAGGGTATGGTCAAGACACCGTTAAGCATTGCGGGGATTTCGATGCTTTTAGGGTAGCCTCCCCAGATGACCAGAACCAAGTCACCGATAATTATGGCCACGGATAGCGAGATCAGGGTTTCTATCAGATCATTACCACGGGCCCACCGCAACAGAAACTTCTCTTCCAAAAGGGCCAAAATAGCCATGACGCTGCCGCCTGCAAGCAGAGCCAGAAGCCAACTTCCGGTGACTTTTATCACGGACACGCCGATGAAGCCACCAGCCATATAAAGCGCACCATGGGTCAAGTTAACAACGCGCATCAGGCTAAAAGACAATGTCAGCCCGCTGGCCGTAATAAACAATAATGCTGCCAGTGTCAGACCGTTTAACAATGACATGATGACGAGAAGCGACATTGAATCCCTTTACAGCAATACTTTGCACCGAGCAGCCCGGAAGCGTTGAAATTTCGGAATGGAAAGGCATCCGGAGTCTGTTTCCCTGGAGGTGGACCCAACGAGGAGGACACAGGGCCTTGGTACCTTAAACCGAATGGCCTTGAACTTCTCAATTTGTTTTCTAACGGCAATTTCCGTGAGTAGTCGCTCCATGTTAGAGGCCCACTAATTTCCGTCAACGCCGTGGGCACCATCAGGCATGGCGATGGCTTCAGCTTCACAGACGGAAAAGGAATAACATGGTGATTAGTTGCTAGTCAAGGTCAAAAGGAACTGAGTCCAGTCAGTCTAAATAATTGTTTATACATATGATAACCGTTTTTGTACATTTCAAACCTAACTGGGACGACCATCTCATAAAATGCCAGAAACTTGAAACTAAGTTCTGACGGATAGATCCTGATGTGTTGACCATGAATTCATTCTCAAGGTTCAAGTTGGGCAAAATGAAGGACTACGACCATAGTCCTCGGATAGCATAATCCATTGGATTACATATAGCAACCTAAAGATTTTTGAGATGGCCTGAATTGTGACTTACGTGCCTCTATCTGAACGACCTTGGGGATTTAAATATGATAAACCAATCCACGAAAAAGGGATTAAGCGCAGTATTGGTTGTTCAGATGTTGCTCAGTGGTTGTTCACCGCAAAATTAACATGCTGAAATAATGAAAAAAATTTGATATTAACGCCGGTTCGGCTCCCGCCGCCTCCACCAAAGTATTTATAATAATGTCAATTTCTTAAACGATTTCTTGCCTCTAAAACTGCGATATCCGGTTGTCTAGAAGTTTATCAGGAGGGTGAAGATTAGGATCAGCAAGATTCAAATTTTGCGGGTCTACTAAAGTGCGGGTACACAGCCGAAACCCATCATTCAGCTTATTTTTCATATAGCGTTCGGCAATGCACAATACGTGTTAATAATCAGGTTGGGCACTTGAAAAAATTATAGGTACCAAAGATTTAATGTTAAAAGTTGAAATATTCTAATTAGGGACCGAACTATCAGGTTGTGAATGTAATAAGCATCATAGCATCTTTGGCTGGATAAAAGAGGCCCTATTGTTGATTATTCCTATATCTCCAGGTTAGGTTAAATAAGGTCAGTCTGCTGCCGCAATTACTTCGATTTCAACATCCAGTTTGTCATCGAGGCCTGCAACGGCAACAGTATTTCTAGCGGGCGGATCGGTGGAGAAAAATTTCCGATAGGCTTTATTCATTTCTTCTTTATGCTCCATTGAGGAGAGATAAACATCACAGCGTAATATTTTATCCATGCCGGAGCCGCCGGCCTCCAGTATTGCTTTGATGTTGCTTAATATCCGTTCGGTTTGCTCCGCCACACTATCATGGATGACTTCATTGGTGATCGGGTCTTCCGATGTCTGACCAGCAACGAAAATAAGATTGCCGTATTTTATAGCCTGAGAATAGGGCCCAGGTTCGGGTGCTTTGTCTGTGAATATAACTTCCTTTTTCATCATTCTAATCCTTTGGAACCTGTTACTGTTTTGTTTTTAAAATATTCAATTCAATATTAAAATCTACGATCGGGGAATGCGGTTTTCCCGCCCGAAGTAAATAAGAGGCTTCAAAATGGCTGCCCCTTATTTGACAAAAAGCTTCCGAGGAAACTCGATAAATTTTTCGCAGCCGTCATCCGTTAAAAGTAAGGGTTCGCTACATTCAAATCCATAGGTTTCGAGCCAAATCCCCGGCATAAAGTGCAGCGTCATCCCAGGCTCTAAAATAGTTTTATCTCCAGGCCTGAGGCTGACTGTATGCTCTCCCCAGTCCGGCACATAATTCAGGCCGTATGAATAGCCAACGCGTGACGGCTTGACAAGACCCGTATGGGCAATCGCCTTACGCCAGCGTTCTTCGACCTCTTCTGCCGTTACACCGGGCTTAATAAATGTTAAGGTTTCCTGAAGCCCTTTTACCACACCGTCGGCTGTTTTCTGCAGATCCCCCGGTGGGTTGCCCAGGTAAACCGTGCGGGAAAGCGGCGCATGATAACGATATCTCGCACCGCTGAGCTCCAACAGCACGACATCATTTTTTTGATATTTTCTGTCCGGATCAAATGTCAAATGAGCGGTTGACGTTCTCTCCGCAGAGGGCATGATCGGGAAAATAGCTGGTGATGATCCACCAAATTCATCCGTGCCAGCGATCTGAGCAGCTGAGACTTTTGCGGCCACGTCCTTTTCCCAGACGCCGACGTCAATCTCTTCTATGGCAATTTGCATGACTTTTTCACAAATTTGTGCCGCCGCTTGCATTAGCTTGATTTCCGCCGGAGATTTAACCGCTCTTACCCAGTTGACAAGGTTGGTCCCGTCCTTCAGCAAGGCCTGTGGCAATTCCTCTAAAAGGGTGACATACATCCGGGCGTTAAACCAGTACCCATCCATCTCCAGGCCGATTCGTTTTTTATCCAGTCCTTTTTCGCGCAGCAACTCCGCTACCCAGCGCATGGTGTGTGTGTACCGAGATTGAACATATTCGTCCGGATATCCATAAATACAATCATCCGGAAGCCAACTCGTAATCCTTGCCCCGTTGGAATCCTGCTCTCTACCGAACCAAAATGGCCGTTCCGCATCCATAGAGACAATTACGCCTTGATGCACATAAAACGACCAGCCGTCGTAGCCGGTCAGATAGTTCATGT
>JBFFCW010000073.1:0-12567 GCA_041559695.1 Desulfobacterales bacterium | reverse complement strand
TAACTAAATGAGATTAAAGAAGATCCAACACGTAAAGCTTTGGATGGTCATGGTAACTGCCGCGGTTTTTTGGACGATCGGAGCAGGATTTTTTGGCGATCTTTCTGCCAAAAGTGACGAGTCCTACGAGGGGTTGAAAATTTTCTCGGATGTGATTCAGCTCATTGAAAAAGAATATGTCGATGATGTGGAGTCAAAAGAGCTTATTCAAAAAGCCATTCAGGGAATGGTTCAAAGCTTAGATCCGCATTCGTCGCTGTTGCCGCCGGAAGCGTTTGAAGATTTGCAAATTGACACCAAGGGCAAGTTTACGGGAATCGGCATCCACATCACGATGAAGGACGGATTTGTCACCGTAATATCTCCCATCGAAGACACGCCGGCATACAAAGCCGGCATCATTGCCCAGGACCGCATCATAAAAGTCGACGGCAAGCCGGTTAAAGATCTGCGTGAAGCCGTAAATATGATGCGGGGACCGAAAGGCACACGGGTTTCGGTCACCATTGCGCGCCAGGGCGAAAAAGAACCGATTGATTTTGAACTGATTCGCGATGTCATTCCGATTGTCAGTGTTAAAGAAGTCGATCTGAAACCCGGCTATAACTACATCCGCCTGTCACAATTTTCAGGCAGCACGACCAAAGAGCTTGAAGCGGCCTTGAAAAAAATGGAATCTGCCAAGGTGCCAATGAAAGGACTTATTCTAGATTTGAGAAATAACGGAGGTGGTTTGTTGAATCAGGCCATTAAGGTGTCTGATCTGTTTCTGGAAGAAGGCAAAATTTTATCCATTAAAGGGCGCAACAAGAAAAATACCAAGGAGTATATGGCCACACCCGATACGGTCAGCCGTAAATATCCAATCGTGGTGCTGATCAACAGCGGTAGCGCCAGCGCTTCTGAAATCGTTGCCGGCGCCCTTCAAGACCAAAAACGCGCCCTGATTTTGGGGACCACTTCCTTTGGAAAGGGCTCCGTGCAAACCGTTGAGACCCTTCGTGACGGTTCCGGCCTCAAGTTAACCATTGCCAGGTATTACACCCCCAGCGGCCGATCGATTCAGGCTAAGGGAATCGAACCGGACATTGTTTTAAAACACAAACGAATCGATCCCAAGGAATCGCAGGAGGAAGGCCTGCTAAAAGAAAAAGACCTGTTAAATCATCTTGAAGCTGAACCGGATAAAAATAAAAAGCAAAAACCCGAATCCCAAAAATCAAAGCCCAAAGATCAAGAAATGGAGTTTAGAGTTGGTCCGCTGACTGTCGAGCAGCTTCGGACAGATAATCAGGTGATGCGGGCGCTTGAAATCCTTAACAGTTACGACATTTTTAGTAGTTTAAATAGTTGATGCCGAAAACCGATCGTTCGTTTTCCTTAACAGCCGGCCTGGCACCCTGATCATTGAATTCGCTCAGCTAAAACGGATTGAAGGAAAACAGCGCCACCCATAATAACACCTAAATGGCTAAACGAAAACCAACCCGAAAAAAGAGACGCCCGAAAAAATCGCGCAAAAAACCCTCCGTTAAGAGCTCACTTTTTAAAGCACTGGCCGGAATGGCTATTCTGGGCGCGCTGGTGGTCACCATCGGTTTCCTGATTTATCATCTGACCCCGCCCCAACCTCCCTCACCGTCGCCGGCGGCTAAATCAACGAAAGCCGAGACGCCGGCGTTGAAAAAAAAACCGACATTTGAAATTTACCCGAAGGAAAAGCCGGCGCCTCGACAGCCTTTGGCCAGAAAAGATATTCCAGCAGCAATCCCGAAACCGGCGCCCGGTAAAGCATTGCCTTCAGTGGCACTTATTATCGATGATCTGGGCTATGATAAAAAAATCGCCCAAAAATTTGCGCAGTTGAATGTGACCTTGACGTTTTCGATTCTGCCCCACAGCCCATTTCAACATAAGATTGCCCGGCTCGCGCGCTCAAAGGGTTTGGAAATCATGATTCATATGCCCATGGAACCGGTTGAGTATCCGCAGGTGAATCCGGGCCCCGGAACGCTGCTGACCTCGATGTCGCCGGATGAGTTGATCGAGCAGCTCGACCAAAACCTCAATACCCTGCCTGACGTCAAAGGGGTCAATAACCACATGGGTTCCAGAATGACCTCGGAATCAAGCCAGATGTATCAATTTTTTTCGGTATTGAAGAAACGGGGGCTCTTTTTTATTGACAGCCGGACGACGGCTGAATCGTTGGGCGAACCATCAGCGCGTCTGTTTCAGGTTCCTTTTGCCCAGCGGGACGTTTTTATTGACCACCATCTCAAAGCGGATTTTATTCGCAAACAGATTAAAGAACTGATTCGGATTGCCAAAAAAAATGGTGAAGCGGTCGGCATCATGCATCCGCATTCGACGACATTACGAGTACTGCAGGAAATGTTGCCGGACCTCAAAAACCAGGTTCACCTGGTCCCGGCTTCAAAAGTCGTGCGCCCGGTCGGATAGTCGCCCGGGCATGAACCCTGAGCTCGACAAATCACTGTCGCAAATTCTTGGGCTTGAAATGCAGCATAAATATCGGGTAAAATAACGGCATGAAAGACAATATAAACCTGTATAACAGCCGCGTGGCGAAAAATTATCTGGATTATCTCGGCAAGTATCATCCGGATGTCAGTATCGATTCGATTCTGGAGTATGCCGGGATGACCCGCTACGAAGTGGAAGATCCGGCTCACTGGTTTAACCAGAAACAGATTGATGACTTTCACGAAATCCTTGTTGAAAAAACAGGTGATCTAAATATCTCCAGGGCTGCGGGACGGTATACGGCCTCCGGGGCCGGGTTTGGTGCCGCCAAACAATATATTTTAGGATTAATGAGCCCGGTCGCAGGTTATTTATTAACGGAAAAATATTATCCGATCTTTAGTCGCGGGGCCGTTGTCAAAGCAAAGAAAATCGGACCCATCAAGGTTGAAATTGTTTCCAAGCCCAATCCGGGTGTCGATGAAAAACCTTATCAGTGCGAAAATAGGACCGGCACTTTTGAGGCGATCGCAAGATTGTTCACGGATAAATTCGCCAATGTGGATCACCCTCAATGCTTTCACAAAGGAGATAACCATTGCCGCTATGTGATCACCTGGGAAAAGACCCCCGCACTGATCTGGAAACGCATCCGCAATTATGTTCTGTTACTGGCCGGTCTGTTTTCCCTGATCCTTTTGTGGTTCATGCCACTTCCGGCCTGGGGAGCTGCTGTGCTGGCACTTGCGCTGCTTTCGGCCGGCGTTTCATATTATGCGGAATATCTTGAAAAAAAAGAACTGATCCAAACCGTTGAAGCCCAGAAAGCAACCTCAGAAAACGAAATTCTGGAAAGCAATATCCGTTATAATAACGCCTCGCTTATCCAGGAGATCGGCCAGGTCACCTCGAAGATTCTCGCCATTGATGATCTGCTAAGAAGCGTTGTCAGCGTTATGGAAAAGCGCCTTGATTTTGACCGCGGCATGATCATGCTGGCAGACAAGGAAAAAACCCAATTGTATTATACCGCCGGGTATGGCCATACCGCAGATCAGGAAAAATTTTTGGGCCAGCTCACCTTTAACCTGAACAATCCCGAATCCAAAGGGTTGTTCATCCGGGCGATGAAAGAAACCAAACCGCTTCTGGTCAACGATATCGATGAAATCAAGGACACCCTGTCTCCGAGAAGTCTGGAGTTTGCAAAACGCATGGGCGGTAAATCCTTGATATGTGTGCCGATTATCTATGAACGCGATGCGCTGGGCATTTTAGCGGTCGATAATATCAAGTCCAAAACACCATTGAAAAAAAGTGACATGAATCTTTTAATGGGTGTGGCGTCCCAGCTGGCGATCAGCATCATGAACGCCACATCCTTCAAAAAGATTCAAGCGAGCGAAAACAAATATCGCGAGCTCGTTGAAACCGCAAACAGCATCATCTTGCGGATGGACACGCGGGGTCGCCTAACCTTTTCCAACGAGTTCGCCCAGCGGTTTTTCGGCTATGCTGAAACCGAGATGCTCGGCATCAATGCCGCCCAGATTATTTTGCCGGCCGGCCGGACGAATCACCAGGGGCTCGAACACCTGACCACATCTTTGCGCAAGGACCCCGATCGGCTGGTTGTCAGTGAAAATGAAACCGAACTCAGAAATAAAGAAAAGGTCTGGATCGCCTGGACCTATAAACCGATTTATAGTGCTGGCGGAATTTTTAAAGAAATTCTATGTATCGGCAACGATATTACCGAGCTCAAGTTAGCCGATATAGAAAAAAAGGATTTGCAGGCCCAACTGCAGCGTGCCCAGAAAATGGAAGCCATCGGTACGCTGGCCGGGGGAGTGGCCCATGATCTGAATAATATTTTATCCGGAATTGTCAGCTATCCGGAGCTGTTGCTGATGGACCTGGATAAAAAAAGCCCACTGATTAAACCGATATTAACCATTCAAAAATCCGGGGAAAAAGCAGCGGCAATTGTTCAGGATTTATTAACATTGGCCCGCAGAGGCGTGGCAGCGACAGAAGTTGTTCATATAAACAGCATCGTTTCCGAATACTTGCTAAGCCCTGAGCATGAAAAACTGCAGATGGATCATCCCGATGTGAAAGTGAAGCACCATCTGGATGCCAATTTGCTTAACATCATGGGTTCACCGGTTCATCTTTCCAAAAGTATAATGAATCTGGTATCCAATGCGGCAGAAGCGATGCCTGAAGGCGGAACGATAACGATTCGCAGCGAAAACCGCCACGCAGACAAACCGATCAACACCTTTGATGATATTGGAAAAGGAGATTATGTAACTCTGACCGTCGCCGATACCGGAATCGGTATATCCCCCGAAGATATGGAGCGAATATTCGAACCCTTTTATACAAAGAAAAGCATGGGCCGCAGCGGCACCGGGCTGGGAATGGCGGTGGTTTGGGGCACGGTAAAAGACCACAGAGGCTATATCGACATCAAAAGCAAAGAGGGCAAAGGCACGACCATCACCCTTTATTTTCCGGTCACCCGTAAAGAGTTGGCCAGAGAATTAGAAATGGTAAGTCTTGAAGAAATTAAAGGCAACGGCGAATCCATTCTGATAATCGATGATGTCCTGGAACAGCGGCAGATCGCCTCTGAAATGTTGGAAAAACTGGGATATGTGGTAACAGTGGTGGCCAGCGGCGAAGAAGCGGTGAATTACCTGGTCGATCACTCAGCGGATTTAATCGTGCTGGATATGATCATGGACCCGGGCATTGATGGTCTTGAAACCTACAAGCGGATATTGAAACTTCATCCCGGCCAGAGAAGCATCATTGCCAGTGGATATTCGGAATCCGACCGCGTAAAAGAAGCTCAGAAGATCGGCGCGGGAGAATATATTAAGAAGCCGTATTTAATCGAAAAATTTGGGCGCGCCGTGAAAAAGGGGTTGGAAGCTTGAACACCACCGCAAAAGCGTACCATTTCCTTTTGATGAACCCGCATTATTCTTGAACCCCAAATTACAAATATCAATCATCAATTATCAAACAAATCATGGACACGAGAAGAGGATTAAACCTCGCACAGCATTTTGTATAGTGATTTTGGATATAGAAAGGTAAATTCGTATCGGGCAAAGCCAATGACATCTTTATCTTTGAGCATCACGCGCTTTTTAGCCAGCCGTGATCCGTTTATCTTGGTGCCGTTGGTAGAGCCGGCATCCCGCAAGTAATATGCGCCATCTTCGACATCAATAATTGCATGGCGCTTGGATATGGCATAGTCCGGCATAATCATGTCGTTGCCGTTGATGCGCCCGATATAATAGGCGCCATGGGGAGTCGCCGGATATTCACCTTTGACCAGCGGGTAAACGGCATGTTTTAAACTTTCGGAAGCTGACAGGGAGGCACCCATGCTTTTTGAAGGTTCAAAAATTTGGGTGCTGTTGAGTTCATCACTGGCCATTCCCCCCTGAATCGATATGATCCCCGTCTTGATCGCTGAACCCACCAGCACCGGACGCTGCACAAAGCTGACGAAGGCTTTGGCTTCATTATCCAGGGCCAACTTGCGCAAGGAGGCCAAACTCACCCTGCCGGAGGCGCTCAGCATTTTTGCAAGCCGGCCGGCGGGCGCGGCCTGGCTTTTCTGCTCTGGCGATGTCGCCGGGGCCGGGGCCGTCTCGTTTGTTTTTTTCTTTTTGAAACGGGCGAATGTTCTACCCAGCATAGTTGCCCTCCCGTATATCAACTCAAGCCGTTTCACATTTTCAGAACCATCGCTAAAAACGCCTGGCAAATCGCAGCCAGGTTTTGAAATCTGAATGCGAAACTTAAGAGTATCTTAAATTAGGGGATTTAGTATCCCCCGGATGATAAAATCATCAAGTTATTACAATAAATTATCGCAGAAAGACCGCCAAAAGTCAAGATTTCGGCAAAGTGTTAAGCATTACAGGGCTTTATAACTGATAATATCTATATCGGCTGTTTCTGAGAAAAATTGAGATATTCAGACAGATTTGATTGACTCGGAGCGTACGGATTTATAAGATAACAGCTGAATTTTGCACCGAACTGTTGTGCGCAGGCTATACGATGAAATTATTTCTGAACATTATCCTAATTCTGTTAACGATTTTCGCATGCTTTGTCGAAAACATCTATCTGGCCTTTCGACCCCCCAAACCCCAGAGCATCGCATCGCTGACATTCAGAGCCCGCCAGCCTTTCAGCTATGATCAGAAAAAAGCCCTGAGTTCAAAACGGGTCAAGGCCCTCTCGCAGTACGTTCCCGTATTTAATTATGTTCCCGAAAGGGTCACGGCATCCAGGAAAAAGATGCGGGCGCTGACCAAGGAATTATTATCTTACCAGGGCCGCCGCAAAAACCGCATCGATGAATTGATCGGTTATATCAACTCAGAACTCGGTGTGGAGGTTTCCCCGAATAGCCTGTCCAGGGTACTGCGGTACCGGGACCTTAAAAAATTACTGAAAGGCATTTTCACAGTTGAAGAATCCATTCTTCAAAACAAAATTTTAGGTGACACACAAAATTTAAAAGGCAAAAAAACCATCGAGATCCATGACTCCGCCCTCGCAGCACCGGCATTAGCGGTTGTCGATGAACTCACATCCCTTGAAACGGCAAGGCTTTCCTTACAGCAAAAAGTCAAACAGCTCTTCTGGCAGGTAAACGAATCCATACTGGATCCGGTTTTAAAAATCGCCCAGGCGACCCTGCTACCCAACTTGGTATACGACCAAAAGGAAAATGACCAACGACTGGATAAGATTCACCGTCAATACCCGGTTGAAACCCTTCATTTTCAGGCCGCTGAAATCCTTGTCCCTTTCCGCAAGGTATTAAGCGAACAGGACGTGCTTTTGTTAAACGCCTATCAAAAGCAGCAAATCAAAAAGATATACCGGAACAGTCCCTGGATCCTGTTTACCGTCCTGTTTATGGTCATTTTTTATAATTTATTCCTTTCAAAGGTGCTGCCAGCCGGGTCGCGCAAAGCACCGCCCCAGCGCCCACTGCTTTCGCTGTTGATTCTATGCATATTTATTCTAAAAGGGTGCCTGCTATTTACGCCGTTACCGATCTATGCCATCCCCTTTGCATTTTTACCATTGATGGTCATCTCATTAAATCAGGGAAAACTAACGGCCATCGGTACCGCCATGGTGGGCACCATGCTGGTAAGCCTGTTTGCCGGGCCTCAATATGCCATTGTGCTCTATCTTATCTTCGGCGGACTGGCCGCGGCACTGGTATCGGCCAAAATACAGAAGCGCTGGCAAATTATGATGCCTTCCCTGATTGTGGGACTGATTAACAGTGTCAGTGTGCTGGCCTTCAGCCTGGATTGGCAGGCAGTTTTCCCGGTGACATCCACGCTGCCGAGTATTCGTGCACTGCTTCCGGGACAGGGCTTCGAACCCGCTTTGATGCAGCACCTGGGATGGGCTTTTGCCGGTGGCCTGGTGGCCGGCCCCCTGGCGCTTCTGTGTTTACCTCTGCTGGAAATCAGCTGGGATAAGGCTTCCACATTTAAACTCAATCGTTACACGGATTTACAGCGACCCCTGATAAAAAAATTGCAGCAGCAGGCTCCCGGCACCTATCAGCATGCTATGACCGTGGCCTATCTGTCGCAGGTGGTGGGTGAAGCCACCGGAGCCAATGCACTGCTTTTACGAATCGGCGCCTATTACCATGATATCGGCAAAATGGAGACACCCAGGAATTTTATTGAAAATCAATTCAACAGTGAAAACCCGCATGACCTTTTAGATCCCTGGGAAAGCACAGAATTGATCATCAATCACGTTAGAAGCGGTATGAAAATGGCCATGAATTCGGGTTTGCCCAGAGCGGTGGTGGATCTGATTGTGCAGCATCATGGGACGCATCGCCTGGAATATTTTTTCAGTCTGGCTGCCAAAGACCAGCCACGGGAAATCATTGATGAAACTGATTTCCGGTACCCGGGCCCTAAACCCCAGAGCACTGAAGCAGCCATTCTGATGATCGTCGATGCGGTTGAAGCCGCATCGCGCACGATGCAGGACCCTACCCGCCTTAAGCTTGAAAGAATGGTCCGGTTAATTGTCGGCAAACGGATTGAGGACGGACAGTTCAGCGAATGTGATCTGACGACCCGCGATATCTCCAAAATTGTGCTGGCCCTGGTTGATGCGCTGGAGGTCTCGTTTCATTCCCGCATCCGCTATCCGTGGCAGGAGAAAGCAGCGGCCCAAAAGGGGTCCCACTGGACGTTTGGAAGCGCTGATAAGGATAAGCGGCCGCAATCCCGCAAATCCTTTAAGATGTAGTTTACAATACCAAGCATTTAGATTAATCATGGGCAGTGGATCAATATAATCCTTCCGGTTAATCCCACAATAGTAGGTTGGCCCGTTGAGCCGGTTAAGCCCGTTTGCCGGTTGACCTTAAGAAAATACCCTTTTCCACGGGCTCAACGGGTTAACGGGATAACGGACAAACCGAACGAAAACGGAGTTCGCATGGCATACAGCTTCATGGAAGGCAACGAAGCAATCGCCCGGGGGGCCATTGCAGCCGGGTGCCGTTTTTTTGCCGGTTATCCCATTACGCCGGCAACCACGATCTACCAGAGCATGCTCAACCTGCTGCCGCCCCTGGGCGGTATTTGCCTTCAGGGCGAGGATGAGATTGCCTCCATTGGATTTTGCCTGGGCGCCTCGATGGCCGGCTTGAAAGTGATGACCGCCACCTCGGGTCCGGGAATCAGCCTGTACAGTGAAAACATTTCCTTTGCGATCGGCAGTGAAATTCCGATCGTGGTCATTGACGTGCAGCGACTGGGACCTTCTACGGGATCGGCCACCCGGGGAGCCGATGGGGACATCAACTTTTTGCGCTGGGGCAGCAGCGGGGGGCTGCCGGTTATTGTACTGGCGCCGGTAGATGTAGCAGACTGCTTTACATTGACCATGCACGCCTTTAATCTGGCCGAAGAATTTCGCTGTCCGGTATTTGTGGCTTCCAACAAAGAAATTGGTATGACCCGGGAAAGCATTGACCTTCAGGGGTTGGACACCCCCGGCATCGTCGAGCGCTGCGCTGCGCCAACCCATCAACCGCTATTGCCTTTTTATGTTGACAAAGGGCAACAGGTCCCGGACTTTCTTCCCATCGGCGGTAAGGTTTTGGTGCGCCAGACCTCCTCGACCCACGGCGCCGACGGATACATCACCACCGACGCTGCTGCCATCGCCCGCAACCAGGAGCGCTTAGAGCAAAAATTGCTGTCGGCTATCGACCGGTTTTCTTTTCATGAAGCCTATCACATCGAGAATGCCGATACCCTCCTGATCGCATATGGTGTTTCCGCCCGGGCCGCAAAAGCGGTATTCAAGGAGCAAAAGCGGCAGGGCAAACCCATTTCTCTGCTGATCTTAAAAACATTGTGGCCGGTGCCGCAAGATGTGATCCGGCAGGCTGCCCGCAACGCCAGGCGCATTGTGTCAGTGGAGATGAACCTGGGACAATACGTCCGGGAAATAAAACGCATTCTGCCGCGGAAACCGGTTGTCTTTTGCGGTCAAATGGACGGCCGGCTCATCACGCCCACCCGGATCACGGAGGCCATTAACAATGAATAGCCTTTTAAATGCCGAAAGGCCGCCGGTTCTCTGTCCGGGCTGCGCCCATGAACGCATCACCCATACCCTGGATCTGGCGTTTCAGAACATGGGTCTGGCCCGCCATCAAATTGTGATCGTCAGCGATATCGGCTGTTCCGGTTTGTTTGATACCTTTTTTCACACCCACGCCATGCACGGCCTGCACGGCCGCGCCCTGACTTATGCGGCCGGGCTAAAAATGGCACGGCCGGAACTCAACGTCGTCGTCAGCATGGGCGATGGCGGGCAAGGCATCGGCGGGGCGCATCTGCTGGCCGCCTGTCGCCGCAATATAGACCTGACGCTGCTGATCTTAAACAATTTTAATTTCGGTATGACCGGTGGTCAATTTTCAGCCACCACGCCGCCGGAAGCCCAGCTGGGTTCGGGATTTTTAACGGCGCTGGAGCGCCCGCTGGATATCTGTGAAGTCGCCCGTTCCGCAGGGGCGCCGTATGTCCACCGCTGCTCGGGCTATGATAAGGCTCTTGCCCAAAAAATCCAGAGTGCCATCGAATACGAGGGGTTTGCAGTGATGGACATCTGGGGAATCTGCCCGGGCCGCTATACCAAAAAAAATCGGCTGACTCCTAAAATGATCGATGAAGCCCTGGCCAGGCGGCCAGCGCTGGAGGGCATTATCCCCGAAAATGTGCGTCCGGAATACGGGCAGCATTATCGGCGGATGGCAGCCGACCAGAACAAAGCCCCCGCGCCCGCAGTTATCAGAAGTCAATACAAGGCACCTCAGGCCGGTCGGCAGGAAGTCGTTTTGCTGGGCAGCGCCGGCCAGCGGGTTATCACCGCCGGCGAGATCCTGTGTATTGCCGGGCTGACGGCCGGATTGAAGACCACCCAGAAAAATGAATACAATATCACCGTACTCAGGGGCCCTTCGATTAGCGAACTGATTTTATCACCCGAGGAAATCGACTTTAGCGGAATTGACACGCCGACGGTGGTGGTGGCACTCGCTCAGGAAGGGGTGGATCGGCGCCGGGAACTGTTTGAGCGCCTGGCAAAAGATGCGCTCATCATCCAGGTCGGTGGCGTAAGCCTGCCGGCCAGCAAGGCCCGCATCCATCAGGTCGATTTCAAAAACCAGGGAATCAAACGCATGGACTGGGCTCTGGCCTCTCTGGCGGTGCTGGCCAAACTCAAAAATGTCATCCACCCGCAAATGCTGGAATCCGCCCTAAAGATCAGATTTAAGGGCAAAGCGTTGGACACCGCCCTGCAACTCGTCAAACAGGTTAAAATAGGCAAAAGATAGGGCTTGCCGGTTAGGCCCGTTAAAATAAATAAAAGAAATTTCTTGCCAGGCGGCCAGGGGGCTCGGAGCCTCTCAAGCCTTGAGGCTTTGAGCCCGTTTGACTTTCTAATATTCGGATATGCCGGCCTCCCGGCCTTATGGCTTCCCAGCTTTTCGGCTTTTGACAAAGTAAACCGGCAAACGGGCCAACGGGTTCAAGCGGTCAACTGCCCTTTAAAATCTGCACGACATCAAACTCCCCATCCTCCCAGATAAACCGTTTGGACGCCTCGGGTTGACAGCGATCAAAAGCAAGCAAAACCGTCTTTTCTAGCCATTTTAAAAAGCGCGAGGCCGCCCGGGATGAGATGACACACTTTAGCCAGATTAACGCACCGCCAAAACGCGTAATCCGCTGGCGGTTATCAAAAGCCGGCAGCCCGGCTTTTTGAGCCGCACGCCAGTAATAGGCATAGGTGGTAATAATAAGAAGTATCGCGGCCCCGCGTGCTCGTGAAATTTGGGGCGCCGGAATGCTATTAAAAAATCGGGGGAACTCACGGAACCGACGAATGGCTCGCAGGATCAATTGGGAGCGCACTTCCCGGATACGCTGCTCGCGCCGGGTGCCTTCCAGAGCGGGCAGCTGTGGATGGTAAAAAATTCCGCGCGCGTAATCTTTCTCCAGATCACGCGTAATGTTGGCCAGCTGAATCACTTCGCCCACTGTGGCGCATAAGCGCAGCCGGGCATCATCAATTTCCGGGGAAAGCCCCTGATCCAACCGTTGCATTTCATCTGCAAACAAAATCGGCGTGCCGAGCACATGCCAGCAGTAGCGCGAAAGCTGCCCCGGGGTCTGTAGGACGCCCTCCTGTTGAGCTAAAATCCGGCTGGACCAGATCATGCCGGTGCCCATGCGCCGGACGAGCCGCCGAACGGCATCCTGCTGAGGGCGGTCTAAACGCTCAAAGTTACGATCGATATCCGGCGCCCGGTTCACCAGCAGCAGATGTGTGCTTTCTCTGGGGTCGGCGGTTAGGGCAGGATCAAGCGCAGGCGCCGGTTTCAAACCGTTGGGGTCGCCGAACCGATCGATAAAGCGCTGCAGGGCCCGTTCCTTTTCATCAACGGTGGGCAAAAGATCTTCATAG
>JBFFCW010000072.1:0-12657 GCA_041559695.1 Desulfobacterales bacterium | reverse complement strand
TCACCGAAATCCCAGTAATTTCCGGGAAACAGGCTTTTCTGAACCATTGCAGGGATCGTTTTTTTCAAATTGTCGATATTTACGGCGCTTGATAAACGCGGCGGATGTGTATACCGGGCTGCAATCGGACCCTCACTGGGCTTTAATTCCATGCCCTGGGCAAACAGCTGGCCGAGGGTGGCCTCCGACAGAGAGGCGAAAAACACTTTGTCATGCGGCTCTTTCCAGTTAAGTTCGAGCATCAAGCGGTTGTTTTCGTGCCCGACTTTATGCCGGTAACGGGGATCGTTAAAAAGCTCGATCAGCTTTAAAATTATGCCGTCGACATCAAGATCATCCGGGTTTCCCGACCGCAATTGCTGATAAATGCGGCGGCCATTCACTGCTTTGCGAAACTGCTGGGCATAACGCAGCACCCGACCGTCGGATTCGTCCAGACGGAATCCGATCGCCAGGGCTTCGACGCCTTTCAAGGGCTCGGATAATTGAGCCAGCATGCCGCCGCCCATTGCAGCCACCATGGCGACCTGGGGGTTTTGCTGGAGCGCGGGATTTCCCTGAATCGTTTTCTGCCAGTCATTGCTGAAGTTTTCAGGAATTTTAACAGACAGCACCACCAGATCCCGGGGTTGGGCGATGGATGTGATCATTTGCGCCACCTGGGTTTTGAACAGCGGGACCTGTCCTTCCTTGAGCACCCGGGATAAATTTTGCGGTGCAAAAATTGCGGTATGGTCAACAAATTGAATCCGGTAGCGGTCGATCGGAAAATTGTTTTGCTTGTCTTCGGGAATGATCTCTTTTTTGATGCGAAATGCGCCGTCGGAGACCGGTTCCAAAAACTGGAAATAATTACCCTGAGATTTCAGCCTCGTTTCCAGGCTTTTGCCCGGTTCGCTCTGGGCCAAAATCACCGGCAGAAAAGTGTGTTGCGAGTCCGGATACAGGTAAAGTTGGACCTTTTCGAATCCGAAGGATCGAAAAATGCTGGTGGTCATCTTGTATTTAAGATCCTTTTTTTCTTCCGGAAGGTTCTGGTCGATGGCGGCCATCAGGAGGGGCACATTGAGTTTGAGGGCCAAAAAGGGTTCGGTCGTGCCGCTTACGGCCGCCGGTCCTGCGACGGGTTCGGTTTTTTGGATGGCCGGTCTTTTTCCGATGATTTGATCAATTCCAAAGCGGCGGCCGCTCGATTTGGACAATTGGGTTGCCCCGAAATAGCCGGCCAGCACGACAATGAGGATCCCGGCGGCTGCCGCCAGCCCCCAGGATTTTTTCCAGATGGGGGTGGCCGGCTGCCCCGCATCCGCAATCGGCGTGAGGTCCGCAGCACTCGCTTCGCCCTTTTTTACCTTTTGCTGATTCAGGTGAATGATTTTTTTGTCAACTTCGTTTTTGATTGCTTCAATTCCGTTTTGAGGGGCCAGAAGCGACATGGGACGGCCGCAGGCCTTGCATTTGGTGGTGGTCACGCCCGGCGGAATCCTGGCAGCATTGATGCTGTACTTTTTACCGCAAAATAAACAGGTGATTTCTTTTGTTGCGGCATTTTGCTGGACTGTTTTCGCCGGATCCGGTTTTGCCGGAGCGGCGGCTTTGGGCGTTAACGAAATCACATGACCGCAGGCTTTGCATTTGGTACTCACCACCCCCTGCGGGACGGATTTCGGGTTGATATTATAATGTTGGCTGCAGTACTGACAGGTGATTTGCATCATCCCCGCCGTGGTCGTGGGCGCTGCCGGAGCCGGCTTTGCTGGCGGCGTTTGGGGCGCAGGTTGGCGCAGTGAGATTGAATTTCCGCAGGCTTTGCATTTGGTGCTGGCAACGCCGGGTGGAATCTTATTCGAATCCACATTATAGACTTTGTTGCATTTCGAACAGATGATTCGCATGGTCGGCTTCCTAATTTTACGGCTTTGGATACTTAGAAGTGATTTCAAAACCCCATCTAAGGCCCAATGGCTGCGTTGCCCCGCTTGCGGAATTCGCAGCTGTTTTTTTTAGATTAGGGTGCAGCACAGACCTCCGATAAATGCTCACATACCCATGTATGCTGCGCTTTCTCGATCGGCCTGCGCCTAGCCCTTGCACCTGATCTGAGGTTTTGAAACCACTTCTAGGGTACATGGAAGTTTCGGCGTTGCTGAATGCAGCAGAGTGCTAGAGTTAACCCGTTAGCCGGCTGGTCCGAATTGCCCGTTGGTTGGGTAAGATGGTTTTTGTTTTTTTAGGTTACCGGTTAACCGGCTAACGGGCCAACGGGCAAACCTACTAAAATTATCTCATATAATTTTATTGTTCGCAAATTTTTCATTTAACTATCTTAAAACACTGTTGATATGGGTTTGGAACATTGGGTGTTTTTCACCACCGATTGTTTTTCACTTCACATAAGTGTAAAATTTTAATAATTGTCAATCCAAAAAAGGTTTGAATTTGCAGGCATTTGCCCATATAAACGGGAAAATGCAACTCGCCAAGCAGTTAACCGGACACCATTTATTTTAGATTGGATGGGAGTAAACAGTGAAAGAAAATATATTAGCAAGCGCAGGAAATCAGCTTACGGAAATCCCAAGGGAAATATGGGAGCAGCATGAAGCTCAAACATTGCAAGACATCTCTAAAGTGCTCGGCTTTATGACCAAGGCGCATCATCTGATCCGCTATTTTGTCGTCAGCAAACTGCCGCGTACCGGGAAACCCATCCCGCCGGAGCTCATATCCGACGAACTTAAGATCCCGCTGGAAAGGACAATTGAAATTATTGATGACCTGGAGAAAAATCTTTTTTTTCTGGTTCGAAATGAGCAAGGTGAAATCTCATGGGCATTTCCGGTTACAGCTGACAAAACGCCGCACCAATTGACATTCAGCACCGGGGAGCGGCTAAATGCTGCCTGAGCAATTGACGCGATTGCCACGCCCTTCGTGCAGGGGCGACTGCGAAAAGAATCAATTTCGGTTACCATCGATACGGTATGTGCGCACTGCGATCAGCCGATTCAAATCAAACTCGATAGCGAAATGAACTTTGAGGTTGCCCAGAAAAATGCCAATCCCTATATTTTTTCTCCGCAGATTGACTGGGGATCTTTTACAGCACCGAATATTATTCCCGACTTCTGACAGAAATCTGTATTCTTCTGGTCAGAAGAACACGCGAGGGAACACCTAACAACGGCGGAACCGGTTAATGGATTGTGTTTAACCCTTGATCAGGCAGTTTATTCAACACCTATTTTTCAAGGTGCCCTTTTCGCATTTAAGTAAGTCGCCCGGCGATCTATACTTTAATTACCTCAAAGGAGGAAATTGGTTATGAATTTTGGTGACGTTTTATACGAATCGAAGGATCGAGTTGCCACGATCACATTGAACCGCCCTGAACGTTATAACGCCATCAGCGAAACCATGCCGGACGATATCGCCGCGGCCTTTGAACATGCAAATAACGATGATGCGGTTCATGTGGTGGTACTGACCGGCGCCGGTCGAGGGTTTTGTGGCGGCTATGACTTAAAGACCTACGCAGAAACATCCGGCGAAAACCCGGGCTTCCAGGATATGCCGTGGGATCCTATGATTGACTATAAATTTATGAGTGGCTGCACACAAAAATTCATGTCGATCTGGCGATGCCATAAGCCCGTGATCGCGCGCGTGCATGGCGATGCGGTCGCTGGGGGCAGTGATATTGTCTTGTGCAGCGACATTATCATTATGAATGAAAAAGCGCGTATCGGTTATCCGACTTCACGTGTTTGGGGCTGTCCGACCACCGCCATGTGGGTGTATCGACTGGGCGCGGAAAAAGCCAAGCACATGCTTTTTACGGGAGATTTAATATCCGGAAAAAGCGCAGCGGAGATGGGACTTGTCTTTCAATCGGTACCGCTGGCAGAATTGGATGAGACCGTTAATCAGCTGACGAATCGAATTAAGGGCGTGCCAAAGAATCAGCTCATGATGATGAAAATGTTGGTCAACCAGGCTTATGAAAATATGGGCCTGGCAAGCACCCAGACCATCGCAACCCTTTTTGATGGCATGGCCCGACATACCCCTGAAGGCGTCTGGTTTAAGAAACGCGCTGAGGAGGTCGGTTTTAAACAAGCGGTCGCTGAACGTGACTCGGGCGATCCGATTGCTGGCAGCAAAAAATGACTTCGCGGCAATCGAGCACTTTTAAAAACGGGTGATATTCATTATTGCCCCGGTCGTCAAATTGATCGGGGTTTTTTGTTGTCATTTTATGGTATCTGCAATATTGGTGAGCCTGTGGTATTGTCTATCTTTAGCCGAACGATTTTCAATTCCAGTATCCGCCATCGCGATATCATGACAAAATAAAATGATAAATTTTATTACTCAAACCATAGTCCCAAAGGAGGTTATTATGAATTGGCTAAAAACATCTCTTTTATTGATTACGGTTTAACCTTTGAGGGGAAATCGGGAACCCACCACCTGAAAGGTAAGCGGAAATTAGAAAACATGGCGGTCATCCCCCCTGCTAAATTAAACATTTTTGAGCCTTGGGCTGGAACATGGCAAGTAGAATCTCCAGGTCCTTACGGGAGAGGGGTATGGGAACCGGAGCAACGGGGCAAAATCGTAATATCAACTAAAAATAACACTTTTGATGACTTAAATGGCAATGTTAATGGAAATCAATTAAAAGGAAAAATTATCCGGCGTAATATAATTTTCCCCTTTGCGATAAAAATATCTCAAGATGGTCTGTCATTTGAAGGAACATCAGTTGGTCACGCCAATAAAACTGAGTGGTTGAGAGGCAAGAGAAAAAAATAAATATTGTTCTTATCCGGACAATTTTGCTGACCATTTTTTTCAAAGGTAATTTTAAAAGAACATATTTATAAAGATGTAATGTTTTGATCTGGAGCCAATGCAAAAAAAGCGCTTGAATGGGCGCTGCTAAAATCTGTTCAAGAAATCGTCAGTGACGCTGGTTTTATAAATGCATTGTTTAAGGCAGCGAAAACTTAGCTTAGCTCACTTGCCTTTGTGCGGGCTTTGTTGAGGTATTCTTCCCACTCCATCGGCAGGAGTTGTTTTTTGGTGGTGTTGCACGTTTTGCAGCAGGGCACCACGTTGCCCCGGGTGCTTTTGCCGCCGCGTGAAATCGGCACGATGTGATCCATGGTCAGCGCTTTGGGCGGGGTTGCGCTCCCGCAGTAGTGACAGTTGCCTTTTGCCACCCGGCGTTTCCACCACTGGGACTCCCGCAGCTCCCGGGCCTTGCGGCGTTCACGCTTCAGGTCCGTCTCTGCCAGATCGCAGGCAAATGGTTGGATGGGCTTTCTTTTTTTCATGGTTATCTCACACCCGCTCCCTTTGGTCGCTCGAGCACACAGAGTGTTTTTTAGTTTCCGCCGAGCGCATGATATTTGCAGTGGCGCTTAATATACGCGTTTGTAAGGGCGGGATTTACTCCCGCCCGGATAGCGATCTTTTGACAATAGTGTTTAGTATTTGGTGTTTGGTGTTTAGCGCTTCAATAACGGATGCAGCTTCCTTAATTTCAAGCTAAATACCAAACACGAAACACGAAACACCTGATGAATTACCCTTTTGCGGTTTCATCCATCCCGTGCACTTAAAGTTTTTGAAAGCCAGTTGTCGATCTCGGATTTTAAAATTTCATAATAAGCATCCGAGCCGCCCAGGCCGCGGCGGCCGAAAAAATAGTTTATCTCGAGCATCAGCGGTTTGATGTACTCCTTGACCGGCGTAAAGATGACATCGAAGCCGGCCAGGTTGATGCCGGTTTTGTTGCAAAGGTTTTTGACAAATACCTTTGCGACGTTTTGCCGCTCAGGCTCTAATGCAGCATCGATGCGCCCTCCCCGGGACACGCTGGACAGAAAAGCATCGGTGTTTTCCTGAATCCGCCAGTATGAAATCAGGGTCCGGCCGATGACGACAACCCGCAGGGTTTTGCCTGCAGTGGGCACGTATTCCTGCAGCAAAAAGCCTTTTTGACCTGAGCGTTCAAAATCAGCGGCTTTTTGCAAAACGGTTCGAAGATCTTTCCGGGAATTTATCAGGTAAACGGTTTCGCCTTCACCCCCCCAGTCAAATTTAAAAACACACGGCAGCTCGAAAGCAATATCTTTTGAGTCGTCGCCGTATTGCCGCCTGAAATCCGCCAGCGAAGCATATGTTTCGGCGTGCGGATGGGCCGTGCCGTTTTTTTGAAACAGCCGCACCTGGCCGATTTTGCCGGGATAATTAAAGCGGATTGCATAGTCGGGAAATACATGCCGGCAGTTGTCTCTGGCCATTTCATACAGGGATTGACGGCATCCCTGGGGCAGGATAACGGCTTTGGCCGCCTTCACGGCGGCCAGGTCATCGGCGCAGGGATCACGTCCGGCGCAGAGGATATTCTGGTCGGCTTCAAATAAAGGATGAAAAGAAACGATCATAATTGAATTCGCCACGGACCCACACAGACAGCCCCGGACATTTTGTCAGACGATACGCGCTGGCCGATTTTGTACATCATTTCTGGGTAAAAATAACAAGATTTTTAATTATGTCAAATGTTTCAGATAAATGTGCAAAGGGAAAATTATAAGGTGGCCGGCGAACTTTGATTTGACGGGAATACGTCTTGGTAAAGAAGTAATAATACCGGAAGATTCAATTATCGGGTTTATTCAGCTGCAGCAAAATAATGGATCCGATTACGATAAGCCCGCCGAAGATCTGCCATGGTTCCATTATTTCACCCAAAAAAATACTTGCGATAACACCTGCCGACATCGGTTCCAATGTTGCGGCAATACTGGCAGGAGTTGGCCGTATTCTTTTGATGCCTTCGAAATAGAGCCCGAAGGGCAAAACGGTTCCGAAAATACCGATAAACAATATCCAGCCCCACTGCACCGGCGAGTATCTGTGCTGCACCGCTTCCAGCGGCGGGTGCAGGACATTCCACATTACCGCAGCGAACAACATACCATAGAGCAAAACCGTCCAGGGCGTATATTTGCGCATGCCGTACTCACTCAAGACCGAATATACGGCAAATGCCACGGCGGCCAGCAGGCCGCTGATAATTCCGGTGCGGTTTAATTCCAATAGCTGCAGACTATAAGCACCGACCACTAAATAACACCCGGCCAATGTCCCCAAAATGGCCAGAATGCTTATACGGCCGATTTTCTGCCGTTGGACAAACACGACGTAGAGCGCGACGAATACGGGCCCGGTGTAATGAAGCAATATGGCGGCTGCCACGTTAATTTTGCTGATGGCAAACAGATACAGAAACTGGGCCGCACCAATTCCGAAAACACCCAGGGCCAAAAAATAGGGCAAATCCGATATCGATATCTTAAGAAGCGCCGGATGCCTCAAACACAGCCAGATCAGCAGGCAGGCAAATGCCAGTGTAGTTCTCAGTTGAATCAGCTGATAGGGGGTAATGCCGGAATGAAAAAGGAACTTGGCGGATGTGCCGGATACGGCAAACAAAACGGCCGCCAGGGCAACATAGAGATATCCGAGCCTGCCTTTTCGTCGATCTACGACATTCATCTACTTCACCATAAAATCCATTCACCTGCCGGCTTAACATCGTCTGTAATTGTAAACGCCGTTTCGTTTGCGGATGTACAAGAATAGACCGGAGCGAAGGATCGACTTTGGCACCCAGAAATGCACCATAGGAGGAAACAACCACACTGATAGGGTCCCTTCTGGTTTCAGGACGCGGTGCATTTCGGGTAAAAGACGATTTAAGGGTAACAAGGGGAAAGGGATCACACCAAACAACAGGACCTTGTCTATGCTTGCGGTATCCAGTTTTGTATCCAGAGCATCTTGTTTTTCTATACGGACGTTCTTCAAATCAGCCGACTGTACTTTTTTTGATACGTGTTCAATATATCCGGATGACAGGTCCATCGCCACTATCCAACCTTCATCGCCAATAAGCTTTGCTGCCGGTATCGTGAAAAATCCTGTACCACAGCCCACTTCTAAAACCGTCTGACCCGGCTGAATGCCAGCACCTTGCAGGGTTTTCACAGGGTTCATGAGCCAGCCTCGAGCTCTGCTTCCCATCAGCATTCCAGCTGGTTTAAAAAGCAAATTCAGAATCTTTGAATTTCCCAAATCTTCTGTATTCATTTTTCATCTCCCGACTCGGATAGAGTGTAAAATTTGTAATATGCCGAGCGGGCGCTCCAAATTAGCTTTAAATACTGATATCGTTCTTGGAGATTGTTATATCAAGAAAATCTTGATTTTGAGAATCGTAAAATCACCTGCGCCCGTCGCCACGTATTCAGATATCATAAGTTTTGAGGTTAGGGCAATTCTGCGCAGATGTTGGCTGTGAATAAATTAAGGGACTGATATAGTTGGTTTTTATAGCAGGAATGCTGGTTTGCAGCTTCGGCCTTCGAATCCAATTTGTGGAGATTTATTTTAAAGAGCCAACAGTTTCTTTTCATATTTCTCTGCCCATCCGCTGGCACCGCATTCTTTGAAAATCTCAATTGCCCGGCCTAAATTTTCTTTGGCTTCCCAATTTTTGTTTTTCCGTTTAAAGAGCTCAGCGCAAATAACATAATCCATGCCCAGGTTCCATGTTTGACCATTCTTTTGATCGGCACCCATGGCCTTTTGCAGCCAGTTTTCTGCTTTTTGAATATTCGGCTTATCGGCAGCAAGAAGTATTTGACTGATCCCCAGGGCCATTGGGCCCTCAAGTGCTTTCACTTTATTTTCATGTTCATAGTTGTATAGTAATTCAATATTAATATCTTTTTCATAATGCTTTGCCTTAAGGTAAGCTAAGGCGATCTTATTTATATATACCACAGAATTCCCTGCGCCGCGATTTTCCAATATCGCGATGGCTTCGGCAAAATAGTCCCGCGATTTCCGGTATTGTCCTTTTTCCAAATAAATCAGGCCTAAATAGCGGCTTGCCAGGAAGCCGGAGACATAATCAATCTTTTTGCAATATTTCTCACCATGTAAAAGATGTCTTTCGGCTTCATCTAAAAACCCTTTTAAAAAGCAGGAAATACCATGATGAACGTAAGCTTCGGCTTTTGACATGGCATCGCCGCTTTCTTCAGCTATCGTTAAACCGTCGAGACTGGTCTGATAGCCCAGTTCGGCATTTCCTTGAGTATTGTAAACGGTATTGGCTATGCAGCTTTTCATTATCGATATGCTCCAGATAAGATTGGCTGCCTTACTGATTTCAAGGGCTTTATTTAAATGATGCAAGGCTTTTTCAAATTCGCAGTTGTCGGCAAGCGCGTGGCCAAGCCAGTGGCTTGAGATCCACAATGACGCCCAATCGTTTGATTCCTCTGCAATCTTTAACGCATCTTCAAGGTATTGGATGCCCGTTGGGTAATTTCCCTCCACCCCGAATATATAGGTTCCAATTATTGCTTTTATTTGGGAATTTCTACGTTTATATTTTTTCTTTGCCGCCAGATCAACAATCGGCGCGACAGCCTCATTGGCTTTCGAAAGATAATACATCTGATTGTAATAGAGCCCGAGCGTGACTCTGGCATCAATTAGTTCTTTCTCTACCCTCTCAGATTTAGGCAAGCGTTCGAGACAGGTCACTCTTTTGTTACCATAGTAAATGGCGTCCTTATACGAGGCTGCTTTTCGGGCTCTTTTGGCCGCCAGCTTAGAGTAGTCTGCCCCTTTCTCATGGTTTTCGCTTTCAAAAAAATGCTCGGCCAATACGCCATAGTGCTCAATGATGTTGTCCCGGTGCAGCTCCTCTATGGCGTTGCCGACCCGTTCATGCAGTTGCTTCTTTCTTTTGGTCAAGATCGAGTCGTAGACAACTTCCCGGGTCAAGGCATGCTTGATGATATAGGTGGATTGAGGATATATGCCTCTCTCGTAAAGAAGCTCTGAGTCCTTCAGGCTGGATAGATGGTGGATCAGCTCAGTTTCGGCCATCCCGGTCACCCCTTTTAGAAGTTGGTAGCTGAATTCCCTCTCTATCGCCGATCCGGTTTGAAGCACCCTTTTCGTGCCGTCGGGCAGTGAGTCAACCCTGGCCATGATGACATCCTGGATGGTGGAAGGTATGGCCACGTCCTGAATTTTTTTTGATAAATAGTAGGAATTGTCCGTTCTTTCGACCACTCCCAGGTCCCTGAGGGATCGCATAAATTCTTCAATGAAAAACGGTATTCCTTCGGTCTTTTCCAGGACCAGCTCCCCAAGGTCGGGGGCGAATGCTTCCGTACCCAGAATGTGGGAGATCATGGCAAGGCTCTCCCGGTTGGACAACCGGTTAAGGTTCACCTGACTGTGATAGGACCGTGCGCCCCAAGAATGTACAAACTCAGGCCGATAGGTATATATCAGAAATACCCTTGCCCCGGCGATGCTGCCTAAAAGGTCTTCCTGTGATTCTTCAGAGCTTTTATCCATCCAGTGAAGGTCTTCGATTGCCAGGATTAAGGGGCGGATCTCCGAGCCTTTCAATATAATGCGTTTTAATGCTTCAATCGTCCGGTCTTTGCGGGCCTCCGGACTCATGGATATTTTGTCGATGCCGCTGTTTTTTACCGATAAAAGTTCTAGCAAATATGGAGAAGTGGCGGCCTCCTCAACGCCCAAGGCTTTCAGGCCCCTTGAGACTTTATTTCCGATTTCTAAATCGTCATCCATGTCCTGAATATCAAAGTTTGATTTCAGAATATCGATTAAGGGATGATAGGCGATGCCCCGGCTGTAGGAAAGACATTTACCTTCCAGAAAGGTGACATTCTCATTGGCCACGGCCTTTCTAAACTCATATAATAGCCGGGATTTCCCGACACCGGCCTCTGATATTATGGACAGGGCCTGACCGTGGCCTGCTTTTGCTCTCATATACCCATCCATTAACAGCTCCAGCTCGCGCGCTCTGCCCACCAAGGGGGTCAGGCCTCGCTCGGCACTGACATCAAACCGGGTCCTGCGGGTACTTGGCGCAATAACTCGGTAAACGCTAACCGGTTTCTCTTTGCCTTTAACCCTTTTTTCTCCTAAAGCCTCAAAACGGAAGAAACCTTCGGTAATTTTGAAGACCTCCTCGCTCGCATATGTGGTCCCCGGTTCCGCTAAGCCCTCTATTCTGGATGTCAGATTCACCGTGTCCCCAACAGCCTTAAATTCCACCCGTAGGTTATTTCCCAGGGCGCCTACGACCACGGGGCCGGTATGAATTCCAACGCGCATTTTAATTGGAGGGAAATTTTTTTTCTCTTGTTTCATCATATCATTGAATTTTGCCATTTCTCGGTGAATGGACAAGGCAGATCTGATAGCGCGCTGAGAGGCATCCTCCAGGGCAATCGGTGCTCCGAATAATGCCATAATTCCATCGCCCGTCATTTCATTTACAGTCCCATCATAATCATGGACCTTGTGGATCAGGATCTCGTAAACCTTATCCATAATGGCATAAGCATCTTCAGGGCCGAGCCTTTCAGAAAGTTGGGTAAACCCTACTATATCGCAGAACATTACGGTGACTTGCTTGCGTTCTCCCTCTATCCGATCTCTTTGTGCCAATATTTTCTCAGTCAAACCTTTGGGGAGATACCGTTGAATTTTGTCTAATTTCTCATCAAAGGAAAGTTCTTTTAGAGCTGGCTCTGGGGGAAGATTGAGGTTGTGGCCGCATTCACCGCAGAATTTATCACCGGGGAGATTCTCACTATCACATTGCGGGCACATGATTAAAAGCTTTACCCCGCATTCGCGACAAAATTTCCTGACATCAGGATTATCTGTCTGACACTTTGGGCACTGCATATTGATGCCCTCCACGAATTGTCTGGGAAAAAAGCAATTGGGGAAACGATAAAAAGGCTTTGGATGGTAAAATTTTAATTATCGCAATTCGTATTTAATGTCAATTATACGGACACTTCACATATCGTGGTTGGATGGTAAGAAGAAATGTTGCGCTATTTTACTGGAAAACCAAACATCAGGGGGATAGCCACATCCCCCGTCTTTTCTCTTTATGCAGTAACGTTTTGTTTAAATAAAAAACTTCGAGGGAGACTTTCTTTGGTTCCGTCTCTTTTTCACTCCGGAGAATTTCCGCTGCGGGTTTCCGCTCCACTGCGAACGGCGTTCACGATTAGCCCCTGATGATCCGTAGTCAAAAGTTGATAAGGTGCGTTGCTCGATTTTAGAGCCGATAATTCGATTGATGGCGCGCACCATATCCCTGTCTTCTCCGGTAACAAGCGTAAACGCTTCGCCGCTGCGAGTTGCCCGGCCTGTCCGTCCGATGCGGTGAATATATGCCTCGGGGGTGGAAGGGATATCATAGTTGATGACATGAGAAATCTGAGTAACGTCAATGCCGCGAGCGGCGATATCGGTAGCCACCAGAATCTGAAATGTCCCGTCGCGAAAGCCGTCCAGTGCTGCCTGGCGGCGGGTCTGGGAAAGGTTCCCCTGCAGGGAAGCCGATCGGTATCCTGCGGCAACCAGCTTTTTCCCCAGGCTCTTGGCGCGATGTTTGGTTCGGGTAAAGACCAGCACCGACTTGGTATGGGTGTTTCCCAGCAGCTTTAACAGCAGCGCCGTTTTTAAATGCTGGGCTACCGGGTAGAGTGCGTG
>JBFFCW010000071.1:0-12712 GCA_041559695.1 Desulfobacterales bacterium | reverse complement strand
GACCGTTGTTTACCGGGAGAATCGTAGACTGTCCCAGCAGCCCTCCAAAATAGGCGCTGTCGCCGGCCTTTTTGCCGGGCACCGGGATTAAGCGGGTGGCGGTTGTTTTATTATTGATGACACCGATCGACATTTCGTCAGCAATAATGGCGGCAATGGTTTCTTCGGTGGTATCGCCCGGCAGGGCAATCATATCCAACCCCACCGAGCATACGGCAGTGATGGCTTCCAGTTTTTCCAGCCCGATATAGCCCTTACGGGCCGCTTCGGATATATTCAGATCTTCACTGACGGGAATAAATGCTCCGCTCAAGCCGCCCACCCTGGAACTGGCAAATGCACCGCCTTTTTTGACGGCATCATTAATCAATGCCAGGGCGGCAGTTGTGCCGGGTACCCCGATGCTCAAAAGTCCCAGACTCTGGAAAATTTCCCCGACACTATCGCCCACATTGGGCGTCGGCGCCAGCGATAGGTCGACAACGCCAAATCGGATATTGAGGTGATCGGCAACCTCCCGTCCGATGAGTTCACCAACCCGGGTGACATTATAGGCGGTCTTCTTGATCAAGTCTGAGATTTGTCCCAGATCAAGTTCGGGTTGGGCTTCAAGGGCTCGATCCACGGCATTCTTTACGACGCCGGGTCCGCTGACCCCTACATTGATCACGGCGTCGGCTTCGCCGATACCTAAATAGGCACCGGCCATAAAGGGGATATCCTGTGGAATGTTGGCAAAAACGCAAAGCTTTGCACAGGCAATTGCATCGCTTTTGGCGGTAAGATGGGCAGCCCGTTTGATGGCTTTGCCCATTAATAAAACTGCATCCATATTGATGCCGGCCTTGGTCGAGGCGACATTCACCGAAGCACACACCCGATCCGTTTCAGCCAGGGCTCGCGGAATCGCCTCTATCAGGGCCATATCGCCACGGGCGGTTCCCTTTTCAACCAGAGCGGTAAAGCCACCGATAAAATCGACATCAACTGCGGCGGCAACCTCGTCCAAAACCCGAGCAACATCTACTAACTGTGAAGATGACATGGCCGCACCCACAGCGGCAATAGGGCTGACCGCTATTCGCTTATTGACCACCGGGATGCCGTATTTTTCGCCGATATGATTACAGGCACTAACCAGATTGCCGGCAAAATGGGAGATTCGGGTGTGGATCTTTTTTTTGAGCTTTGCCAGATCATGGCTGGCACAATCCAGTAAATTGACGCCCAGCGTTACAGTCCGCACGTCAAGATTCTCATTTTTAAGCATTTCAAGGGTGGACAGGATTTCTCGTTGGGTCAGCATTTTTACCTTCTATCCGGATGTCTGATGTTAAATTCGGTGTATCGCTTCAAAAATATTGCGATGTTGAATATCAATCTCCAGCTTCAATTCACTTGCCCGCTTTTTTAATTCACGATACAGGGATCGTTGCTCGATCCGCGGCGGGACGTCAACCTCATAAATCATAATATTATCACCGGGATCATCCCCACCTTTAAAAACGGCCTGCAGGTTGGTGATGTTGCCCTCGAATCGGGCGATAACCTCACTGATACCGGCCACCAGCCCTTTGCGGTCAGGCCCCTTCGTTGTAATGATGTAGGCTTCGCCCTGCGGCGGTAGAATGGGAGCCGTGTCAGGCTCAAGCAAGGTGATATGGACATCAAGGCCCAGGGGCGCCATTTCAACATTTAAGCTTTTATGCAGGGATTCCACCGGAAGATCTTCGGGTGTGGAGGCAATGAAAATACCCGCAAATACATATTGAAGAGTTGACTGACTGACGTTTTCAATATTGCAATTTTGTTCGAAAAGCACCTGGGACACGGCGGCAATAATACCCGATCTGTCCTGTCCGACAATTGAAATAATCACCTTTTGCATTAAATCAGCTCCGAAGGTTAAATGGTGTCTGGCGGTTCAGTGTGAATTGGTTAAAAAATATTGTTGGTATTAATTCACAATTAGAATCAATCTGTCAACTGTATTAAATTATGGCAGGGGTCAAACAAGATCCATACGAAACATTTCGGGATCTCGGCTCTTGAGAACCCGCGGGTATGATTCCTTTTCGTCACTTACTTTACTATTTCTTGCATGCGATATTCTTCTTTTATTCCTTGACAAAATTGGAACTTATCGATAATCTTCTTACTATATTTTTACTACTAGCTATATTGCTTTTCTGCAGAACAATCCGTGCAGACGACAGCTGAGCTGAATTACTCCTGCCAGATTAAAATTGAAACCGCTGCAATGAAAGCAAAATAATTTTCATTTTCTACAGTTAAAGGTTGTTTTCTTTAAGAATTTTGTTAGAATATATAGGCATAAATGAATTGCCCATTAAAGATAAACATTTGTTAAAATTCGAAGGAGGAAGCACATTATGGCTATTTTAAAAAAAGATTTGCAAGCAGTGAAAAGAGACATTAAAGCACTTGAGAAAAAAATGGAGAACTTGTTAAAAGCCCACGGAAAACCTCAGAAACCGAAAACGGCTAAGAAGGCAAAACGGAAAACCGTTAAGGCCAAAACCAAGCGCGCCGTCGCCGTCAAAAAAGTCACTCCCAGAAAAAAAACGGCGAAAAGAACGACATCAACAGACCAAATTCTTAAAATTATCAAAAGATCTCGCAAAGGCGTTAATGTGCCGGCCCTGAAGGCAAAAACCGGATTTGAAGACAAAAAGGTTAGAAATATTATTTTCAGAGCTTCCAAAGAAGGTAAAATCAAAAAAGTCGGCAGAGGAATTTACGTCGGCGCGTAAGCAGAATCTGTTTCACGTTAACAACGGTTGCCCGGAAGAAGCAGTTTAAAGGAACGCTTTCCTTGAACTGCTTCTTCTATTTTAGGCGGTATTTTTTTTCCATAAATACTCTGGTCTAATTTCGATTAAAAATCAGTCAAAGAATGTAAGTAAAAATAAAAAACTTAAGAATTTTAGCAACGAGGGTTTTGCAGAAACGGTGGGTATCAAAACACGAGCAGTCTGTAACAACTGGATATCCAAAATCTGGATACGCCGTTTTAACATCACAACCGCTGCCCGGTTTCGAGCGATAGCAAAGATGCCTGGCTGCGAATGACGAAAAAATACGAGAATCCGGTTATCAAAGACCCGCTTGACCCTCTTATTTCCTACCATCACAGTTGAGAATTTCACACTGTTGACATTTGACCAAAAGTCTGCAACAAAACATCGCTTCGATCTAAATTATTTCCGGATAGCGGTTATCGAGTATCAATCTCGGCGATATTTAGGGGACGAACTAATTTTCGAAGAGGTTTAAAATGGATGTCTACGAACTGGTACGCGGTCCGTTTGCCTGGATGGCATTAATTATTTTCGTTGCGGGCTGTTTTTTTCGCATTATTTCAACGCTTATCACGGGCAAAAAGGAGCCCGCCCTCTATCCTGCAACGAGTTTTAAGGACGCCATACGCTCAATCCTGCACGGCCTGATTCCTTTTGGATCCATTTACATGCGCCGGCAGCCGTTATTTGCCTTCGTAACCATTGGCTTTCATCTGTGTGTCATCACCGTACCGCTTTTTCTTCTGGCCCATATTGTGTTGTGGTACGAGTCCTGGCAGATTCTGTGGTGGAGTCTGCCGGATTTACTGGCGGATCTCATGGCGATCTGGGTTGTCCTGGCTTGTATTTATTTTCTGGTTCGCCGATGGATGGTGCCGGAAGTCAAAAAAGTCACCCGCCTGACGGATGTCCTGCTGCTGGTCATCATTCTGCTGACGTTTTTGACCGGATTTCTATCCTATCATCAGTGGGGACCTTACCGGTCCATTTTGATCTTGCATGTTATTGCGGGTGAGTTACTGCTGATCGCAATACCGTTTTCGAAATTGGGACATATGTTGTTTTTTACGTTTTCCCGGGCTTACATGGGGGCTGAATTCGGCAAGGTCCTCAAGGCCCGGGAGTGGTAAGAAATAACCTTCCTATCACGGGGAGATTATGCGAATTAAGCTTTCGATTTTAGCCTTTTTAATCAGTCTGGTTTTGGTCGGCGCCGTCGGGTTGCTGGCCACGATGGCCCAGGAGGAAGAATATATTCTGGCCCATGAAGATATTTTCGGCAACCTGAGAAGACCGCAAGTCGGTTTTCCCCATGAAAACCACGCCGCAAGCCTGGCGGATAACGGCTGCGGGGTGTGCCATCACACACCGGACGATAAAACCGGCCGGCTCGCATATATTGAAGGAGACGAGCGCAGCTGCGAGGATTGTCACGGTTTACAAAAAGAAGATAGCACCCCTGCTTTAAGAGAGGCCTTTCATGGAAGTTGCACCAATTGTCATCGCAATCAAATTAAATCCGGCCATCTTAAAAGCGGGCCGATCACATGCGGTGGCTGCCATCGCAAAACCTGATTAGAAGTAAATTGCCAAGGGTTATTGGGTTTAAGGAAGATATGGGACAAAACAGTAAACAAATCGATAACGGTGACCAGACAGCTGATTCCCCGGGAAGTCAGGTCATCGAACCTGCCAGAAAGATAGCGTACATGCGACGGGCGGTAAAAGACAATCTCAGCCGCAAGGTCCAGGCCATGCTCAACAGCTGTGTGAACTGCGGGCTGTGCGCGGAATCCTGCCATTACTACTGCTCTACAGGTGACAGCGCCGTAATCCCGGTAAAAAAAATCGAAAAATTAGCCCGGGTGCTGCGAACGTATTTTCATCCCCTCAAGTCCCGCCTGCCTTTTAATCGGCCCAAGGAGCAGCCCGATGAGCAAATGATGGCAGACCTTTATAAGGCCGCCTACGAAGATTGTACCTTGTGCGGCAAATGTGCCTTAACCTGTCCGATGGGGATCAATACCGGAGAAATCCTCGCGCTGGCCCGGGCCATGCTGTGCAGCATCGGGCGCCTGCCCTCCGGATTGGTGCACCCGGTTGAAACCGCCTTAGAGGTCGGAAATTATCTGGGTCTGACCACTGAAGACTTTGTCGAAAACATTGAATGGATCGCCGAAGAGTTAGGAGATGAGATCGAAGAGGAAGATTTTGCAGTTCCCATTGATAAGCAAAATGCGGAGGTCCTGTATATCCCCCACCCTCTGGAAGCCAGAGATTTGCCTTTTTTATTAATGTATGCCTTCAAGATCTTGCATGCCGCCGGAGAAGACTATACGGTTTCATCCTATGATTTCGATACCGTCAATTATGCCTATTATCAGGGAAGCAAAGATAATATGATGCGTATTTCACAACGAATGCTGGACGCCAGGGAAAAGCTCCAGGCCAAAAGCATTGTTCTGGCCCCCTGCGGTCATGGATATCGCGTGATGCGCTGGGAAACCGAAAAATATCTGGAAAAACGGTTTGACTTCCCGCCGGTCCGGTCCATCGTGGAGATCATCGACCGCTACATCCGCCAGGGCCGCATCCGCCTTGAAAAAAATAAATACGAGGGGCCGATCACCTACCATGATCCCTGTAACATTGCCCGGCGCGGCGGGGTCATCGAAGCCCCCCGAAATGTCTTAAACGCCGTGACTTCTGATTTTGTGGAGATGCAGCCCAACCGGGCCCGCAACTTCTGCTGCGGCGGCGGAGGCGGCCTGGCATCCACCGGCGATTTTGGTAAATTACGGATCGCCGTGGGCAAGAAAAAAGCCGAGCAGATTCGTCAAACCGGTGCAAAAATCGTGGCCACCAATTGCTTCAACTGCATGACTCAGATTCGCGATCTGAGTAAAGCCTATGAATTGGGTATCGAGGTGAAGAGTATTGTGGAACTGGTTTCTGAATCACTGATAATGTGAAGTGGACGCCGTTTCGCCAGCGTGCGGAACCCTGGCATATTGATCGCTGAATGGTGCACAAATTTATCGTCACCTTCTTCTTGCTCGATAAATCCATATCCTTTTCTGTTACGAAAACATTTCCTTGATGTAATAAAAAAGAACCACAGCGGTGAAGGCCAATTTCAACCCGATTCCGAGTACATTCCCAAGCAGAATGCCCCATCCCGCGCGCAGGGCTTTGCGGCCCGATTTTCCGGACGCCAGTTCCCCCAGCAGCGCACCGACAAAAGCGCCCACAATCATGCCCCAGGGCGGTATGAAAAATATGCCGATAATCATACCGATCGCCGATCCCCACAGACCGCGCCTCGAGGCGCCATATTTTTTAGCCCCCAACGCCGGGGCAATATAATCCAATATGATCAGTAATGCGGTCAGTATGCCCATGACAATCAAAAAGGTCTGGCTGAAGATCTGCCAATTTTTTATCCAGGAAAGAAGTATCAGAGCGCAGAAACTGAGGATCGGCCCGGGAACAATGGGTAGGATGCACCCGATCATGCCGGCGATGGCCAAAATTAATCCGATGACGATGAGGGCAGCGTTCAAATGGTTCACCTGATAAAAATACTTTGCGCCGGGCAATTTTTAACCAGCGGCAATGCGTTCGATCGATCCAGCCAGTAACACTTCCAGAATCTGATTGCCATCTGAATTTTGCAACAAAATTCAGGAATTCGTAAAAAATAATTGAAAAACTATCTGGAGTTACTGTAACAATTGAGTTTGGCTATAACCGCAGGAGATACCCAGATGGCATAACAACAGAAAAAAAGTAACAAAAAAAGGCGCAATCGTAAAGGTTTTAGAGCGAATGATGTGCAGGTCAGAAGAATTGATGCTTCAACGGTACCATCTGAATTTTGAAATCGCCAAGCTTGGCTCGTGTTGGTTTAGACAAATTAACGTAGGACAGCCTGTGCGCAACTGTTAGGCGCAAAATTCAGATGCCAAGAGGATTTAAGAAAGGAAAGGTAACCCCGTGGAAATTACAGCTGCCATTTTAGATAAACTGAACGCCAATTCCCTTTATCAGGCTTTAGGGATTCAAATTGAAGCGGCCGGCGGCGGCAAAGCCCGCTCGCGCTTAACTCCGGAACCGGCCTTCTGCTGGCCGTTTCCGCATCAGCCCCATGGCGGCGTGTTGTTTACCGTCATTGATACGACCATGGCCTGGGCGATATGGTCACAGCTGGAGCCCGGTTTCAATTCTACGACCGTCAACATCGATATTCAATACACCAAACCGGCCCAAAGCGACGTGTTTGTGTGCACCGCCTGGAGCACACACAAAACCAAACGCTCCAGTTTCGTACGGTCTGATATTCACAATTTAAACGGTGAATTGGTAGCCATGGGGCAGGGGACCTTTCGGATTATTCCAGTCGACCTCTTAAAACCGTAAAATAATTTCTTCCGGCCAAAACAATCAACGCCTCAGTGAGGGTTCAGCCACCGCCTTTATTTTTTTACCCTTAATTACAAATCGGCCCCCTCCAGAAAAAATCTCTTTTTTAAATTTGAATCGATCACTTCAGGAAAAAATTAACGGCGATTTAATTTTGCAAGACTTGCGTTTTTGTAAGAATTCTATAATTAAATTTAAATGTATTTATTATTTGATTTTTTCTTGATTTATTTTTTAATTTAATATAAGTTTTATTGCATGGGAAACAAGAAAACATTTTCGACCCGGATTGACCAGGACAAACTCAAAGCGCTTAAACATCTTGCGGTTGATCTGGATAAGTCTTTGGGCGTTTTACTGGAAGAAGCAATTTGCGATCTTTTAAAAAAGTATAAAAGAAAGTCCAATTAAAGACCAATTTAAATGGTTGGAATCGGTTACGGTCGGTGCGGTGAAGCATCGAAATTCCAATACCTTAAAAATGATCTTAAAACCACGCAGAAAGGAGCGGCCCAAAACAAAAGGGGGAATCTGGGGGCAGGCCCAAGAAGATGATTTTAATTTTTTACCTTAAGGAGAAATTGAAATGGCCGCATCCAAAAGAAATCAGTGCTTAAAAGGCGAGAAAGAATTTGTTCATCAGGTCAAATTGAGAGAATCTCTTACGGTAAAATGTGTTTGTCCCAAATGTGGCAGCGATCATCGCATGAAGATGCTATGGTCGGGACGGGGCAAGCCCAAAAAATTTTGTCCGCCCTGCAAAATTTTTGTTTCATCCCTCGAGCCCGTCGATTTTTGTGCGATGCCGGCCAATGTTGACAGTCGAATCGACTGATGTCGTCTACCCTCGGGGATGAAATTTCTGGTGCAATTTTTTGAGATGATCACGGGTAACGTGGGTGTAAATCTGGGTTGTAGAAATATCCACATGACCTAACATGACCTGCACCGCCCTCAGGTCGGCACCCCCCTCCAGCAAGTGGCTGGCAAACGAATGCCTTAAGCTGTGCGGTGTAATTTTCTTTTTAAGTCCTGCCTGTAGCCCATAGCGACGTAACAACTTCCAAAATCCCTGGCGGGTCATCGGTTTGGCGGCACGGGCGATAAAAAGGTAAGGGCTGGTTGTTTGCTTTAAACGCCGGGATCTGACGGCTTTTAGATAGGCACTGACTTTTTCTCTTGCGTGACCCCCGATCGGTACAATCCTTTCTCTGGAACCTTTACCGAAAATGCGGACAAACCCGGCTTCCAGGTTGATATCCTGTAATTTTAAATTAATCAGTTCTGAGACGCGCAAACCAGCTGCATAAAGTAGTTCCAGCATGGCTGCGTCCCTGACGCCCGCAGGTTTGCTGGTATCCGGAGCCTTCAGCAAAAGTTCAATTTCTTCTCTGGATAGAACGTGAGGTAATTTCAAACCCGACTTCGGAAGATCAATCAGACGGGCGGGATCATTGTGCAGGATTTTTTCCTGAACCAAAAATCGGTAGAACCCTCTGATGGCGACCAGATGCCGTGCCCTTGAACGCGCCTTCAAGCCGGCTTTTCTGAGAAGAATTAAATGTCTCAGAATCAGAGGCGCATCTTCTTCTGAAAAAGCAGTCGAATTATTTTCAACCAGAAAATTGCGGTATCGGATGATATCCCGGCTGTAAGCTTCAAGCGTTTTTTGCGCCAATCCTTTTTCGACCAGTAAATAGTTCAAGAACTGATCGATTAAAGCATCCGGGGAAGGTGGCGTGGGCTTTACCATTTGTTAAATCGTCAATCAGTTGAATAGCCAATTAGTTATAAAAGGAATACATCCGGAACTTATTTATCGCATGATTCATTATAATTTTCAATGCATGTCCATGGATCCTCAGTCAAGTGGTCAAATGGTTGATTCGTTCACTAAGTATAAAATGGATTAAATCGTCAGACTATTTGACGATTCAACCAATTAACCAATTCACTATTTAACAAAAGCGGGATTATAAATTATCGGAAAGTGCGATAATGTTTTTGTTAATCGCAAAATGTATCTGAGGTTGGACAAATTCATGGTGCTTTTCAATGAAAGGAACATAGACCAGCACAAAGCTTTTGGCAGAAATGTCAATCGCAGGCAGGATGTCGGACAACTGATTTTTGGGTTTAAGGAAACTGGCCAGGTTGATTTTTAAGCTTTCAATGGCTTCCGTTACCGGCAGGGTTATCGGGTGATGCCGGTGTTCGGGCAGTTCCTCATCGGGTTCATTATGAAACTGCGAAAGCGTCATGTTTTTTGAAAGCTGTAAAAATATCTTAGGCCGAACCTTAAAGGCCGGTGCCCAGAATCGGAAACCGATATCCTCCCAGCCGGGCTGAATGACTTTCGGGATATTGGCAACCTGGATCAAATCGGCATAATTATCGAGGCTTAACCCGGAAATTTCAGGGCGAATACGCCAGAAAGGCAGGTATATCGCATTGCTGTCAGCGCTTGTATGTTTGCCGAATTTAATTTTTTTTAATTTTTTACCGACCGGGTACCAGGCGGATGTGCAATTTTTGCATAGTAAAACCAGGGAATCTTTTTCTCCTTCCAGATCCCAGCCGCAGTGGGGGCACAGGGTGGCCATAAAATGTATCGGCCAATCCGGGCTTTCAGCGGGCAGCTGGTCGATTTCAAATTCATCTACCGTTGTGGCTGCCACGGGGCGGTTGAGCACGGCATCATAAAGGCGCTGCTGCATGTAAAAGGGGGAATAAATCAGGCTGAGGGTTTCACCAATGTGGACCTGGTGCAGAACAGGTTTGGGCAAAGACTTGCCAAAGCGGTCCTCGAAGTTTTTTTCAACCTGCTCAAAGGACTGGGTGGGTTTAAGAAACCGGCCCGCGGTTTCGCGTTTTACAAATTTAAGCTTCAATGCCTGGCTGCGCAAACCCAGGCTAACCGGAAACAGGTGCGATAAGGCGGCCTGATGGCTGACGTCGACAAATTTATGTGCGACGCCGTTTCCCCCGCAGGAAAACAGCATGCCTTTGAAGCGCCAATAGGGAAAATACAATAGATTTTTTGATTCCGCTGCCTGGCTCGGGAGCAGATAACGGAACACATCTTTGGCCACCAGGTAGGATTTTACCCGGCAGAATTCGCAGGTAAAGAGGCGGTCCGTTTCTTCCATAATGACAGGCGCGCCGCACTGCGGGCACTGATGTTCAATCAGGAAATTAATGCGCTCCTCCTAATTTTTCACCGCATTCATTGCAAAAATCAGCGTCGGCTAAATTCTCATTTCCGCAATTGGGGCAGAATTTTTTTCCGGGTGCCTGCGCCACCGCATGACCGCAGCGGGAACAAAATTTGGCCGTCGGCGTCAGGTTTTTCGAGCATTGCGCACATTGCTCAAAAACCAAAAGCTGATGACCACAATCCGGACAGAATTTTGAATGAGCCGGAATGGAATTGTGGCATTCAGGGCATTTTGATTCAGGCGCGTTCTGATTTTGACCGGGCTGGGCACTGGCGAAATATTGAGCAAACATCGCCGGCATCATTAACCCGAGTCCGGTTCCCATTCCCATACCGGAGCCGCCTTCGGATTCAGTTGCTTTTTCCATGGCCATGGCCGCTTTCATCTGCATGAGCTTATTCATATCATCAAATACACCCATGCGGCTGCGATCATCAATTGCCTGTTGCACCTCGGGCGGTGGCGTGATTGCATTAATATAGAGATGGGTCAGGCGGATGCCAAAATGACTGAAATCCTCCGTCAGTCGCTCGGAGAGTCCTTGAGACAGTTCCTCATACTTTGACGGCAAATTCAGAACCGAATCGATTGATTCTCCCATATGATCGTTAAAGCGTGAGACGATAACGCGATTTAGATATTCTTCTATTTCAGCAGTGGTAAACATGCCCTGGGTGCCGACCAGGCTGTTGACAAACAGGACCGGTTGAACCACCTGCAGGTTGAACACGCCGAATGCTCTCAGTCGAATCAGGCCCAGCTCGGAATCCTTAAACGCCACCGGATCGCGCGTGCCCCATTTTAAATTGATGAATACTTTCAGGTTGATAAAATACATTTCAGCGCGCAGGGGGCTCGTGCCGCCCCAGGGTAAACTGGCGATTTTTGTTAAAATGGGAATATTTCCAGTTTTCAGCGTGTGCCTTCCTGCACCAAACGCGCCGACCGCTTTGCCCTTGTAGAAAAAAACACCAGCCTGGCTCTCTCTGACGGTGAGCTGGGCACCATATTTTATTTCACCGGAACCTTCTTGCGGCAGGCGATGGACCAGTTCCTGGCCGGTATTGTCAAACCATTCTAAATTTTCTAAAAAAACCAAATTATTTGTGCCCATACGGTGCTCTCCTTCCAAGTACGTTGCGATTTTTTGCGGAAACTCGCATGAATAGAAAAAATCCTTAATGATTTAATATGCTTGTAAAAATATTCGATTGTTTAGCACTATAAAACACGTATCGGCCATTTTATGATTAAACTTAAGACGGCCGAATTCATACGCAGGCCTGCTGCGGGTGAGGCCCAACCGAATTTGATAAAACGAATTGGGGCATCACCCTTTTAAAGAATTCTTCAACCCGGGCGCCAGGCACCCCGTTCGCGGAACCATCCGGTCGTTTTTATCGAATTTTTGGTCCTCCTCGGGGACATCTGTAGATATCCAGGTATGATTCATTTAACTGATATCACTATACTTTTTATTTGACATAATGGATTCTTTATCCCATAATACCAGGTTAGACCATCCAGAAAATATTATGATGGCTGTGGTTCAATCTGAAAACATCCTTACTCCATAAACCTCGACAAGGGCAGGAGATGCAGAAAAAAGACGAAAGAAGGGTGTTTGAGCGTCATGACAATGATGCACCCATTGTCTACGCCTTTCATGATACCGATCACTTCTTTCACGCAGTGATGTGTAACTATTCTAATGAGGGTATGTGCTTTATATCATCGAAAGCCGTTGATCCGGGTTCCGACGTTTACATCATGATGGAAAATTATTCACCGGATACCATTCATGCGGAGCTTTATGAAGGCTATTTTGCCGAGGTAAGATGGTGCCAGCAAATGTCTTCTCTTGAAGTCCCCGGTTATCAGGTCGGTGTAAAATATTATAAGACCGTTATCGATTAGCTTACCGCGCTTGTCTGCCAAACCATTTGTTACAACACCCATATCGCACATGATCATTTCCGGTTCTTCTTCGTGCCGGCTTTTAAAATCTGCCGGATGAAGTTTTTATCTTGAAACGCTCCCGACAAGGGTTATCATTGCTGCGTTTACTTTGAAAGTGGCGGTGGTGACGCCGCGATATCCATTGCTGAAGAAAGTGAAAAGAGAACTGTTGATGCTGCAGCCAGAGAATTTCAATATCAGGTAAAAAGTTTTTTAAAGACGCTCTGATTTGTAACGTCTTGATCTCAAAATGCTCTCTACCAAGTGTATGAAAGAAAAAACTTGTGATTT